>JAKQLF010000199.1 GCA_029567325.1 Bacteroidota bacterium
GCCTTTGATGAATGCGTTTTGAATGATCATGTGCGAGATGATTGTTCAGGTTGGCTCTGCTAATTTAACGCATTCATCTTTTTCTTATTTCTTTAGACTTTTTTCTTCCGAACTATTGTAATGAAAACCTGGGTTAAATAAATTTGCTATGATATGCTCATAGGCTTTTAAATCAAGTTCATGCTTTTGATCAACTTGATTGCGAGTTTTAAGTAAATTGTCGAAATTTCGGTATTCAGAATTATCATTCATTACATATTATGTTTATTGACCAAAATAACTAAGTAATCGAAAGAATAATGGAGCTTTGACAAAAAATCAAATTCTTACTCTTAAATATTTTCAACACAGTTAAAAAATAAGCATTAAACTTATAAACATCAGAAGATAAGCTTAAAAACCAGACTAAGCTTCGATTGTAACTTGTTACAAAATAAGTGACCAAGTTTCTATTATAATTTATATGCTATAATACAAATATACATTAAAAGTTTAAATGTAAAAAATTATTTTTATAGCATAATTTTGTATTTCTTGATCCATTTAATATTTCCTTGTTGCTTCCCTACATTTCCCTTTAAATTTATATTGTAATTGCAACATTCTTTGTTTTTCAATTCAAAGGCATATACCACAAATATTATCTGGAAAAGTGATGAAAGGTCAAAGATCGAATATGTTAAATCTTCGATCTTTGGATAGTGCTGCTTTTATGATTGATTGAATATGTTAAATCTTCAATCTTTATTTTTCTACATATTCTACAAAAAGGTGCTCACAGATTTCACGGATTTCCACAGAAATTCCACATAAGGATTGATAAATATGAAAAGCGTTGAGAGCAAAGATCGAATATGTTAAATCTTCGATCTTTGGTATGGGCTCCACTCTCCGATTGATCTCGACTCTGTCGCCTGTCCATCAATCCTTTCACCATTCAAAAACAAAAAATCTTCTATATATTAGGCTACATTATAAATATTATATTTATTTGTAATGTGTAATATTATCATTTTATGAGTATTGTTTGGATTGGAGCATGAAATGAAGGTTTACAACTTTTTCTTCCTGCCTTTTTGCATTGAATGTGCGTTTATTTAAAAAGATACTGTGTGAGGTTTAGCTTAAGAGGTCATTTTGTTTGTTTGCTGGTTTTATTTACTTTCAGTTTGATGGCTCAGCGGGGCAAATATCGCTCTCCCGTTAATCATGGGATTACGCTTGCTGGGTCTTTTGGTGAACTGCGGTCATCGCATTTTCACGCAGGTATTGACATCAGACCTTCAGGTAAAAAAACAGCGGATACAATTTATGCGGTTGCAGATGGCTTTTTGTCTAGAGTGAAGACTCAAAGGGGTGGCTTTGGTCGGGCTATTTATATTGACCATGCCGATGGAAATACAAGTGTCTACGCCCATTTGTCCTACTTATTTGACCCCATTTTTTCATTAGTTTATAAAGAACAAATGAAGTTGGAATCTTATGAGGTAGATATTTATCCAGAAAAATCCAGTGTTAAAATCAAAAAAGGGCAGGCCATTGGATTGATGGGTAATGCTGGGAATTCTTATGGCGCACACCTCCACTTCGAAATAAGAGAAACAGTCAGTGAAGTGCCGATCAATCCTTTTCTTTATGGTATAAAACCAGTGGACAAAATAAAACCTACCATCTCTAGCATTGGGGTACATGGTCTCCATACGTCTTGGTCAGACTCCTATTATACAAATATTGGAAATGGTTTTAAAAAGGATGGGACAATTTCGCCACAATATGCTGTTCCTGCCTGGAGGGTAGGGTTGAGTGTGCAGGGTTTTGATCAGATGAATGGTGCTCCCAATAAAAATGGGTACTATGCCATCAAACTTTTTGTGGACGACACCTTGTATTTTCACAGTACCATGGATAGCGTTTCCTATGAAGAAGGAGATTTGATCGATTGTTATATAGATTATCCGTTACAAGAGCGGGTCAACAGAAAAGAAGCTCTATTGTATAAATTGCCGGCAAATACTGTGAGAACAATTAAATACGCTAAAAATGAAGGTGCTTTTCAAATATTTGCCAGTAAACCAAGGAATATCTGTATCAAGTTGGAGGATTTTGAAGGCAATGTTTCGAGTGCCTATTTCAGCATCATTAGGGATACACTCATGGTCGGCAATCGACAAACACCAACCTATGAAAAAGCACTTAGGCAAAATATAGATGAATCATTTGCATTAGGTGATTTTCAATTTAAAATGTTGGCAGGTACGCTTGCAAGAGATGGAGGTATAAATGTTTCTGGTTATGGTAAATCCTATAAAGTTGGAGATGATGAGCAAGCAATTTTGAAGGATTTTGAATACTGTGTCCTTATTCCTCAAGAATTCATTCAAGATAAGGATTTATTTTTTGCGAATGTTTCTTCCTCAAAGCCTGCAGTGAAGGGTGGCGTTATCAAGGATGGTAAATATTGTGGAACAATGAGTGCTTTCGGCAATTATCGATTCATAAAAGACAAGGAGGCACCGGTTATTTTGCCAGTAAATTTTTCGGCAAATGCGACGTCCAAAACTAACTTTTCTTTTAAATTATCTGACAATGTTTCCTATCGTGCACCTGCTCGTACTTTTGAATATAAGGTATTTATAGATGGTGAATTTATACCTTCAGAAATGAAGGAATTGACAGGTGTTCTCACTGTTCCTTTAGGGCAATTATCAAAGGGAAACCATCAATTGGTTATCAAAGTTCGGGATTTCGCACAAAACGAAGCGGAATTTTCAAAATTATTCAACAAATAAAGTTTTAAATTTTAAATTATTTGGATTAAAGTTTAAAGCAATATAATATTTAATTCTGCGGTTTATATTTAGTTTTATTTTGTTGTCATACTGGTATGCAAAGCAAAACCTCAACAACTGGAAGGATTAGTTAAGAATTATATGATTGTTTATTCTTATCTGAAAGTAGGCCCTGCATTTAATCCGCATTTTTAGTATAAGAATTTCACCTTTAGACTTGTATCTTCCATAAATTTTCTAGAACTTTGACGGTCCTAGGCAACCACAAAATCAACAAGCTTATTTACGAATTCTTATAATTTTTAACAGGTAATGTTCTACAAAGCAATCATACAAGGTAGATTAGACTTCGGCACGCCAAGAAGTTTTGAAACCGTCGTAAAGATGTTTAATTACCGCGTGGAGAATTATCACAAAAATGATATTTTATTCAAAGTTGAGGAAATATTCAATGAGGAAACCAATGAGCTCAACATTGAGCGATTTGTTGGTAACGTCCTTGAGAAATCATTCAAAAGTACTTCTGAATTATTGGATTATTGTGTACAGTTTGCTGTGAACGGCTCAATAAGGGCATGGTTGGTTGACAATGGCGAAATTTTACATTTCCACCTCATGGAGCCAGCCAGTGATAAAGCCGCAGTACAGTCTTACATAAGAGGTAGGAGTTTGGTGAAAGTTGCTGGAAGGCAAGATGAAGCCATTGAGGAGTTGAGTAGAGCCATTGAAAAATATGATAAACACGCCCAAGCTTATGAAAGAAGGGCGAAGACTTGTTTCATCATGAAAAAATACGGGGATGCAATGCGCGATTACAACAAATCACTCGGCATCGACCCTACCATTCCTTCAGCATATTACGGCCGTGCGAGGGTACATTTGATCAATAATGACTTGGAGGCAGCTGTTGCAGATTTCGATCAAGCCATCAAGAAGTCGGTTGCACTCGAACCCATACATTGGAAATCACGCAGGTTGAAAGGGGAAACGCACATCAAACTCAAGCAATACCTGAAAGCCATCTTTGAATTGAAGCTTTTTACCAAAAGAGCTTTCAAGGATGAAGATTCCAATAAAGGTTGGAAGAGATGGGCTTTTTATAACTATGGGATTGCCTTATTGGAAAACGAAAACAATGAAGAAGCTATTGAGGCTTTCAACAGTGCGCTTGCATTACCGGAGGTAAGTGATGGCATCCAGATGGCTGATATCTTGCGCAATAGGGGCTTGGCTAAAAAGAAGAGTGGTAAAAACGGATACATCAAAGACATCAAAGAAGCGGCAAGCTTGGGTGATGCACTTGCAACCTCATTGTTGCAACAGATAAAATAAGGTTTAAAATTTTACACCTCTAAATTTTGTTTCGTTACAAAAATAATGCAGATGCAAAGTCTCGCGTCTCTCAATACCTGAACTTTATATTTCATGAACTACGGGCGAAAGCTTTTCGCTCCATCTATAATTGTACAGACGCAAGGACTTGTGTCCTCCATATTTCAAAATACCCGACGTACAGACACAGGGCCTCGTGTCCTCCATATTTCAAAATACCCGACGTACAGACGCAGGGCCCTGCGTCTCTCCTTGATTGACACTTTATGAACTTTCCACTTTCCACTTTATGAACTTTAAACCATTCATTGGAATAATTTTATAATTTTATGCGTTTTTGATTGAAATCTCTTTTGTCTGAGAGGACTGAAGATGCTTTTATGTCAATCATTACCAGAGTAAGAAATATATTTTATGGCGCAGGACTTCAACTTGCTTAATATACTATCAAACCTGAAAAATTGGTTTAAGAAGATTGTCTTTTTTTCCTTGGCAGCAGGGTTAATTGTGGGGATTGTTTCTATATTTTTGCCAAACTATTTTAAGGCAACAACCAGTTTTTATGCAGCAAACCCATTGCTTGCAAATCCTTCACCTTTGGGTTCAAATGAACGAAGTTTATTGGCCTTTGGTAACTCAAATGACTTAGATCGCCTCTTTGCAATCGGCCAAAGTCAAGGTATGGCAGAGGAATTAATCGGGAAATTTGATTTGGCGACTCACTATAAAATTGATACTACAACAGCACAAGGTAAAAATAGACTTTTACTCAAGTTTGCCAGTAATCTCAATATGATCAAAAACAGGTTTGATGCCATAGAACTTTCTTTTGAGGACAAAGATCCGATACTTGCAGCTAATGTAGCAAATGCTGCGAGGGACTTTATAGGATTGCAAGCTTCCAAGATGATCAAAGCTAGTAATACACATCAAATGGTTGCATTGCGTAGTGCAATCGAAAAGCAAGAAATTCAAGCCACCATCTATAGCGATTCCATATTGGCCTTGAAAAAGAAATATGACGTGGTAAAAAGTATCAGTCAAGGAGATTTTTTAGCTGAGCAATTGGTAGAAACTCGGGGTAATTTGGAGGAAGCCAAAGCCAAAGCCAACTTTTACAGCAGCAAACCTGCTTATAGAGATTCTACGATCAAAAATCAAGCGAATGCCGCCGGGTTTGCGCAAAAATTGTCTAAGCTCAACCAAAATGTAGACGAATACAATAATGTATTTTCTGTTCTGTATAAACTGGAAGCAGAATATAATCAATTGGCCTACCAGACCGGACTGGACAAGGAACGAATAAAACAATATGAAGCGCTCGATCAAAATGATGTGTCGAGCATACATACCATAGACATTGCTCATATTCCCTTGATTAAGTCTAGACCTCATAGATCAATTTATGTGATCATGGCCATGGCACTTGTTGCAATAACAATGGCAGCTATCGCATTGATTGTCGAATCGGACGTTTACGAGCGTTTGCGTCAATTATAAGCGGCATTGTTTTGAAACTAACACACCAACCAATTGATAAATACCAGGTTTTTAAAGCCGCTGGGATTTTTGTATTGTTATTGAGCTTTTTAGCAAGTTATTTCGAACAAGTACTTCTGCTTGCTATCCCCCTTGTCTTGATTATGGGCATTCTTTTTATTTCGGATTACAGATTGCCTTATTATCTATACTTTTTGGTCATGCCACTTTCAGTAGAGTATTATTTTCCAAGTGGGTTTGGCACTGATTTACCTACTGAACCTTTGATGTTGATCATGACTGCATCGGCTTTTGTTTTATTCCTATCGGACGGAATGAAATTGATGAGTGCCAAGTACCTTCAACCAATTACCTATGCCTTAATGTGCCACGTTTGTTGGATAGGTGTAACTGCTTTTGCATCAGAATCACCATTCATTTCATTAAAAATCTTACTGGCCAAAATCTGGTATATTATCCCATTTTACTTCTTGAGTTTACACTTAATCAAAAATCCTGCCTTCGTCAAAAAAATAATGATATTCACTTTTTGGCCTCTTCTGCTGGCAACAATTTATATCATTATAAGACATACAAGTTACAGTTTTTCATTTGAGAGTGTGAATCATGTAGTGAGGCCTTTTTTCAGGAATCACGTTTCCTACGCCTCTGTTTTAGTGCTTTTTGTACCATTTGTTTGGTTTTTGTATAAGCAAGAGCAACGCAAAACGATGAAGTATTTCTATTTGCTGAGCATGATTGTTATGGTTGTGGGAATTTATTTTTCCTACACAAGGGCGGCCATTTTATCCCTGATTTTGGCTTTTGGCTGTTATTATTTGATAAAGTGGAGATTGTTTTTTAAATCCGTATTGCTGAGCGTGCCCATTTTGATTTTTTTGGTGTATTTCTTGGTAAAAGACAATAATTACGTGCGATTTGCACCAAATTTTGAGCGTACAGTGACCCACAATGATTTTGGAAATTTGCTCGACGCCACCTATAAATTGGAAGACATTTCCACCATGGAACGCGTTTATCGTTGGGTGGCAGGGGCCCATATGGTAGCTGAAAAACCATATATGGGATTTGGTCCAGGAACGTTTTATACTTATTATCAAAATTATACGGTCACTATGTTTGAAACTTACGTAAGTGACAATCCTGAGAAGTCAGGAATGCATAATAATTTTTTAATGATTTTGGTAGAACAAGGTTTTCCTGGTTTGGTCATTTTTCTTATTTTTTGTCTGTTGGTTTTATATCAAATACAAGAACAATATTTAAAAACCAAAGACGAAAATGAAAAAATCTTGATCATGTCAGCTGGGCTCTGCATCATCATTATTTTGTTGACCAACTTAATCAACGATACTTTGGAAGTAGATAAAA
Organism: Bacteroidota bacterium; assembly: GCA_029567325.1. Lineage (GTDB taxonomy): Bacteria > Bacteroidota > Bacteroidia > Chitinophagales > Saprospiraceae > JADKBO01. Next base: position 6,993 of record JAKQLF010000199.1, read on the forward strand.
TAGGGCCATTCTTTTTCCTTTCGATTGCTATTATCGCCAGAAGTTATTGGCTAAACAATACGGCTCCAAATATATCTAAGATCAACTAGTTATTGTGCAATGACTTGATTTCTTGTACTTACTAAATATGACCTTTTTCTAATATGTATTGCATCTTTTCTTTTTGAATCAAATTATCGTCGCATTGGTTCGAAATTGATAATTTTGCCACCATTTATGACGTTTGAGATTTCATGAACATAAAGGGTACACTTCTTTTAATCCTGTTTTTTATCATTGGCAATATCCAAATCAGGGCTCAAATCACCGGTTATAATTCTTTTGCAGAGGCGATGGATGCAAACCCACTTTGTGATTTGTCTTTATTAGACGGGTTGATGGCAAGGAATCCTCCATTCGTCAGCTCTTCTGGCCCGTTGCCATGCAATATGTTGGGAGGTAGAATTGATAATGTAATTATATATCCATTCATAGCTACAAGCAATACAATTGAAATTCGCATTACCAACCAAGTTTGCAATACCATTTTTGTAAATCCTTTTACTTATACTGGTTTACAGGCCGGTTTTTTACAAGATACCTTGAGCAAGTTTTGTCCAGATGTAGAAGCCAATGATCTCACGAATGGCACCACTACTGATATTATCCTGAGTAGCAATTCCTTTATCGTAGGAAATAAGTATTTTTTATGGATCGATGGAAATGGCGGCTCAGAATGCAGTTTTACTTTGGATGTAAGACAAGGTAATAGAGCAGCACCTACGCTCAAACAAATTGCAGCGGCAAACAACTTACTCAATGGCATTATGGTAGATAGCATCTTATCGGATACCATCGGTCTTTGTGTTGGCGCAGATACTTTGGAAGTAGAGGTACCAGCCAATGGGTTGAATCTTAAATATACGTGGACAGTAGAGCCTGTGGTAGCTGGTTTTCCTACTCCACTCATAGTTGACACTACCAATAAAATAAGTATTCCTTTCAAAGACATTGGTGATTATAGAATCAAAGTTGTTGCAACCAATGGATGTTCTGACTCAGATACCCTGAGCTTATTTGTGAAAGTCACAGATTTGCCTCAAGTTGAAGTTTTTCCGGATATCTCATTTTGCCCCGAAAACTTGGATGCCATTCCAGATACTTTGCGGCAATATGATCCAAACAATGACGGTTTTTTTGGTTGGGGAATTCCATTTATTCCTGTTCAGGATACCGTCAGAGCAATATTTATCAATAAATTCAAGTGTGAAGTTACACAGCTAGTGAAACTGACTATTTTAGATAGTCCTCAACCTGGAAGAGACACTATTTTTTCTTGTGTCCCTTTTGACAATAATGGAACACTGATAAACAGCTCACAAGAAATAAGATTTTTCCCAAATGTACCTTCTTCCAATGGTTGTGATACTTCCGTGAATAGGTATGTATATATTCCATTGGTAACAGGACGTCTAGTGCCGAAAATTTGCGTGGCTGGTGGTCAAGATGAAATTGTTTTCATAGCTGATAACATTGATTTATTACCAGGTACGACTTTGACTTATCGTTGGCTCAACGTAGGTGGTGGTCTTGTCTCAGATACAGATGGCATTGATACCATTTTGAAATTGACTGTTGCGGGGGATTTTACACTTGAAATAATAGCCGACTACAAAGGACAAAAATGTACGGTAGCAACTAATTTTGTAAGTGTACAATATGATGGAAAAGGCTTGGCTCCAGGCAAACCGGAGATTTCTATTGAAAACACGTTGTTTTGCCCTGGCGACCAAATCATCAGATTGAAGGCTACCAGTTTGAATGCTACTAATTTTAATTGGACACTACCTGCCAATGCCAGCATTATTTTTTCAACTTCTACAGGCGATAGCATAACAATAGATTTATCTACCATAAAAGCTGATACTTTTTTTAAAATTGCTGTAAATGCTGAAAATGGATGCGGTAAAACGCCAGATGTTGAAACGCTAGATCTGTACAAAGTTTCTGAGGCGCTTTTGGATTTCAATTTACCAGAGGCAGGCTGTATCGGGAAAAACTTGTTGATAACAGTCGATTCCATTGGAACAAGTGGTTATAGATATTCATGGGATATTGGTGGCGGGAGTGTAGTAAGAGGTGATACACTTAGTTATGGAAATTTGGAATTAAGTTATCCTGCCTCAGGAAATTATAAGATTAAACTAAGTGCAAGGCACGGATCTTGTGGAACTTATGATACAACAAGGTCAATCAGTTTTTATGACCCATTGGTTTCAATTACCCCAAGTTGCAGAAGTGATGCAAATACCATCAGGATCATGTGGCCAGGCCAACCATGTGTAGAAGATTATGAAATTATTGCAAATGGTATAAGTCTGGGTGTAGTAGATAGTCTTGGATATACTTTGAATGGATTGAAAAATGATTCCACTGTCAGTTTTGAAGTAATTGCTTTAAATAGCTGTGGCTGTGATTCTATCTCTTACTTTGCCACGTGCACAACGATCAATTGTGAAAATATTGAATTTTTTACCTCCATCAGTGACAGTGTAATTTGTGAGGGTGACAATAATTTAATTACTGCTGTAACACCCATTCCGCCTGCCTATTTTGGGGGATTTTTGAGTTACTCAGGCACCGGTATTGATCAGACTGGCAATATTTTACCTGGTAATCTTCCACAAGGAACAAATGAATTTAAGGCCATTTATAATTACCAGGGTTGCATTGTTGAAGAAATATTTACTTTGGAAGTAAAGGGGAAACCTGTTTTCGACATTTTGATAGACAGCATGATTTGCGTAGAAGATACAGAATCGACCTTTGCCTTGATAAGTAATCCGAGCGATCAGTTGAGGTTTACACTGAATGGTCAGAATGTTTCATCGCCTGCGACAATATCTTTAAACACGCCCTATACTTTGATAGGAACTGACTTGTTTGGCTGTGTAGATACATTACTTTTTCAGTTTGACAATACAGCAGAATCTTTTGATTTTGAGATTTTGGGCAATATCAATTTGTTTGACGATGAAATTTTGCAGCTTTCTGTCAATAACACCGGTGGACGACAAATAGACTCAATTTTATGGTCAGTAGATGGTGTTTTTAGTTGTCAAACCGCCCAATGCAAAGAATATGTTGCCTTTAACTTAACTCCAGCAGCGTATAATCATGAGGTGACTGTTTTTTATGGTGATTGTGGAGTTACCAATTCTGTAATTGTTACCATCAGGCCAACTATCAAAATATTTGTATCAAATGTGTTTTCCCCAAATGCGCAGGATAGTGAAAATAAGGTCTTTTCTATTGTAACCAATGAATTTGAAGGTGACATTGTCAGCCTTAAAATATACTCAAGGTGGGGAGAATTGGTGCATCAACAGACATCTGAATCAGGGTCAGAATTTGTTTGGGATGGTATGCTAAAGGATAATTCTGTGCAAGAAGGCGTCTATGTTTATCTTATCGAATATCTTAACAAAGAAGGGGTGCTCAAAACACTTGTTGGAGACGTCACTGTATTGAGGTAAGATTCTCTATGCTTCCTCTCTTGCCAGCTATTAACTTTCGTTGTTTTTAGATTCGTTGTCAGAAGCATTAGTTATTCTGAGGAAATTGCGCATGCATATTTACCAAAGTGTAATAAAGTTTAATTGATTTTTATACTTTTATGAACTTATCATAAAGAGAAAAATCAAATAAAAATATGAGTTCGGAAAAAACGGAGTTATTGAAGTCATTTGGTACCAATATGGCCATCATTCTGGTGGTAAGTAATATCATAGGTTCGGGGGTTTTTAAAAAAGTTACCCCAATGTCAGAAGGACTTTTATCACCCAATTTGGTCATATTGGCGTGGGTGTTAGCGGGTATCATTACTTTATTTGGAGTGCTTTCTATAGCTGAAGTTGGAACTATGTTTCCCCATTCTGGAGGGGCTTATTCATGGCTAGAGCAAATGTATGGCAAGAAAATTTCCTTTTTTTATGGCTGGTCTTGTTTTACAGTCATACAATCTGCAACCATTGCTAGTATAGCATTTGTATTTGCAGGGGCACTCAATACTTTTGTGCCTTTACCAAAATTCAATGAAGAAATTAGCCAAATTGCTATTGGGCCTTTGCTGCCTTTTGAAAATATTGGGGCAAAAATTGCATCCATTTTGCTCATCGTTTTTTTAACAATAGTAAATGCTCGAGGTGCAAAAAATGCAGGAATTTTGAGCCAAATCTTTACTTGGATCATTGTAATTTGCATCATCGGCATCATCATTTTTGGACTTACATCAAGCGTTGGTGCGTTTCAAAATATCACAAATGTCTCAGCTCAATATCCACCAGCAGATTTCTCCAGATACCAAGGTTTTGGTTTTATTATGGTCATGGTCATTGCTATGAGGAATGCTTTTTGGGGATATGAAGGTTGGATCAGTTTGGGATACATTGGTGCCGAAATTCAAAATCCAGATAAATCTATACCCAAGGCCTTGATCACGGGAATTCTGATCGTCATCGGTATTTATGTTTGCATCAATTTTACATATTTGTATGTAATGCCTATAGACGAATTATTGACAAAGGTCAATGCAAATGAAAATAACATTGCTGCTGTGGTGGTGGTAGACAAATTATTTGGAAATGGAGGGGCATATATTGTAAGTGCAATGATCCTTATATCCACATTTGGTTGTACGAATGCGACCGTGTTGACAGCGTCGAGAATTTATTATGCAATGGCGCAAAAGCAATTATTTTTTCCAAAAGCGGGCATTTTACATCCGGAAAGAAAGACTCCTGTCACTTCATTGATATATCAATGTGTATGGGCATCCTTGCTGGTTTTATCTGGTTCTTTCGATATGTTGACAGATCTGCTGATTTTTGCTGCATTTATATTTTATGGTATTACCGTTTATGGCGTTATTGTCCTACGGAAGAAAAAGTCCCAGTTGGAAAGGCCTTACAAAGTTATTGGTTATCCTATTGTCCCAATGATTTTCGTCATCTTTTGCGTCATACTGGTTGTTGTTTCTTTTTTGGAGACTCCAGTGCAGTCTTTAATTGGTGTAGGCCTTATCCTTTCAGGACTGCCTTTTTATCTCAAATGGTCTCGGAATAAAACAATTACTGACAGTCAGTCTTCGCATTAATGAACTAAGTTTGAACATTTTGGTTACCTTTATGTCATATTCAAGAGCAAAGTCGCTTTTTTCGATTCACGAATTCTATTTTTGGCTAAAGTATGTATAGAGAAAATAAATCCAAGTTGACAATTACTCAAAGGAATAGCTTAACAAGTCAACTTTAATATTAATGAGTACATTCAACATCAGATTAGAAGTAATGAATACCATTGAGCATTCAATGGGTGATTTACTTAGACAATACATTAAACCCATAGAAGAAAACTGGCAACCATCTGATCTATTGCCTGATGCTAATGATCCTGAATTTTACGAGCAAATCAAAGAGATTCAGGCACTTTCAAAAGAAATGGATTATGACTTGCTTACTGTACTCATTGGTGATACGATTACTGAAGAAGCGCTTCCCTCTTATGAGTCTTGGTTGATGAATGTAGAAGGGGTTGATCAAGAGAGTAGATCTGGGTGGGCACAGTGGGTAAGATCCTGGACTGCTGAAGAAAACAGACATGGAGATTTGCTCAATAAATATCTTTACCTGTGTGGTAGGGTAGACATGAGACAGCTGGAAATTTCAACCCAATACTTGATCAATGACGGTTTTGACATACAAACTGGAAGAGATCCTTATCGTAATTTTGTTTATACAAGCTTTCAAGAACTTGCTACTAATATTTCACACAGAAGAGTCGCAACCCTTGTCAAAAAAACGGGTAACCACCAACTAGCAAAAATCAACGGAATCATAGCAGCTGATGAAGCAAGACATGCTGCGGCTTATATGCATTTCATCAGTATGATATTCGAACTGGATCCAAGTGAAATGATGTTGGCTTTTGATGATATGATGAGGAAGAAAATTGTCATGCCTGCACACTTCATGAGACAATCTGGAGATAAAATTGGTGAGTTATGGGGACACTTTTCTGATGCTGCTCAACGTGCCGCAGTGTACACAACCCAAGATTACATTGACATCCTGATTTCTCTTTTGAAAGCTTGGAATATTGAAAATATTACTGGGCTTAATGATTCTGCAGAGAAAGCGCGCGATTATCTGATGAAACTTCCAGCAAGGCTGCAAAGAATTTCTGAAAGAATCGTCATACCAGATAAGCAATATGAATTTAAATGGATAGGTAATTTATAAACCTCGTTCTTGCAATTCTGGCTAATTTTTCAAGTCTTATAAATGAATGCGAATTTCATTTGAGCCTTTCTAAATCGTCTGCAGTGTCGACATCATATATGCCGTCATCAAACGGAATCAATGAAACCTTTTCTGGGTATTTTTTAATGATGGACATAGCTCCTCTGTCGCCTTCCAGTTGCCTTATTTCTTCAAAAAAAATGCGGTCAAACAATGCGGGAGTTCCCTGTATTCCTTTATAATCACTGGCTATAATTTGAGCTAATTTATGATGATAAGCATCAATGATTGCTTGAATATTTGAAGCCTTTAAAAAGGGCTGATCGCAAACAAGGAATACAACATATTCAAGATGAGGAATTTTATCTGAAAAGTAGTTGAGACCGCAAACAATAGAAGATGATAGTCCTTTTTGCCAGTTGGTATTTTTAACGCAAGTAGTTTTTCCGAGGTCTATCTTTTCCAAAATGGTTTCCATATTTGCTCCCAAAACAACAACTATTTCATTGACGGATGTTTTTTGGGCTTCTTCAATGACATTTTGTAGAAGCGACTTTTCATTAATTTCAAAAGTTTGTTTTGGAAATCCAAGTCTGGAAGAAGACCCCGCTGCAAGTATGACTATTCCTCCTTGCATCAACCAATTTTTTTGTGGTGGATCTC
>JAKQLF010000204.1 GCA_029567325.1 Bacteroidota bacterium
GAGCATAGACGTTTCCTATCCATTCGTTGTTTTGAAAGGCCCAACTCTCAATACTCGAGCTATCTTGTGTAATCCAAGTGCCTTGAAGCCACATAAATTCTTGAAGATTGAGTTTTTTAGGCTCTTGTTTGCATGAAAAAATCAACAGCATTCCAAAAACAAAAGTATGTCTTAATAAATTGGATATATTCATAAAGGTACGTGCTTAAAAAGTGATTATTAAACTATATTTTTTCAAAAATAAAATTGGTCATCTTGGTATATAAATGGATCGTAGCATTGTCACCATAGATGCCATGATTTCTATTCGGATAGTAGTAAGTATCAAACTGTTTATTGGCTTTTATGAGTGCATTTGCCATCTCTACAGCATGTTGGAAGTGTACATTATCATCCGCCATACCGTGTACTAGTAGGTAATTTCCTTTAAGTTTATCTGCAAAATAAACTGGGGAATTGTCTGCATATCCTTTGGCATTTTCAGCTGTCGTACGCATATATCTTTCTGTATAGACACTATCATACCACTTCCAATTGGTCACAGGTGCCACTGCAATGGCCGCTTTAAACACATCATTTCCTTTGAGAATACACAAAGAAGACATATATCCACCGTAACTCCATCCGAAGATACCGATTCTTTCTTTATCCACAAAAGACTGATTGCCCATATACTTTGCGGCTTCTATTTGGTCTATGGTTTCATAATGACCAAGTTGTAAGTAAGTTATTTTTTCAAATTCTTCACCACGTCCGCCTGTGCCACGACCATCTACACAAACAACAATATAGCCAGCTTGAGCAATCATTTGATTCCACCAGTAGCCTGTACCTTTCCAGCTATCTGTCACGGATTGACTACCGGGACCACTGTATTGTGTCATAAATACAGGATATTTTCTAGTGGGATTAAAGTCTCTAGGTTTGATCATCCAACCATTGAGTTTTACATTTTCTGAAGTTGTAAAAGAGAAAAACTCTACGGGAGAAACACCATAACTTTCTTGGATTTTACCATAATTCACATTGTCTTCTATGGTTCTGATTTTTTTACCACTTCTATCATAAACGACATATGTAGGTGCAGTATTGATGGTACTATGACTATTGGAGAAATAATCAAAAGTGCTGCTAAATTGTGCATTGTTGGTACCGATCAATGATGGAGTCAAATTCGTTAGATTTTTGCCATCAATGTCAATAGAGAATACATGTTTTTCCATCGGAGACTTCTCTGCTGCTTGGAAATATACTTTTTTGTTTTTTTCATCCACACCATAAAACTGTGTTACGTCATAACTACCAGTCGTAAGTTTTGCTTTTTGTTTACCATCCATGCCCATGAGATAAAGTTGATTGTATCCTTCTTTTTCAGATGACCACACGAATGATTTTCCATCTTTTAGAAATGTAAGATCATCTGTGATATCAATGTAATATTTGTTTTTCTCTTCGTAGAAAACAGTTGATTTAGCATTTTTAACATCTACGAGATATAATTGTAAATGATTCTGATGCCTGTTCATTTTGAAAACACAAAGTTGGTTGGCATCCGTGGTCCACTTCACCCTTGGGATGTACATATCATTCATATCACCCAAGTCAGTTTTGGCAGATTTGCCCTGCATAATATCGTATATCAAAGCGGACACTTCGGCATTTTTTTCGCCTACTTTGGGATACTTAAATGTCTGGTCCGTGGGATACATGCCATCATTGTATAGTTGCATGGTAAACTGTGGCACTTGACTTTCGTCAAATCTTATGAATGCTATTTTTTTGCTATCAGGTGACCAATAAAAAGCACGAGTAAACCCAAATTCTTCTTCATAAACCCAATCAGACATACCATTGATAATCTTATTGACACTACCATCAGTGGTAATTTGTGTGATGTTGTTGTTCTTTAGGTTTTTGTAATATAGGTTATTGTTGAATACAAAAGCGATTTTCTCTCCATCAGGTGAAAACAAAGGATTTACGATTTTTCCATGTGGGTATACTTGCGCAATTACATTTGCCTTTCTATCATAAATATGACAGTTTACCTTTGAAGAATGTCTATATATAGACTCATCTTCAGATTCTATGAGCATAAGAGATTCGTCTTCACTGAATGTATATCCACTATAATCTCCCGAAAATCCTGCTTTGTCTTTATGTTCTTTTGCATCAAATATTGTCTCTACAAGTGAACCTGTAGTAATGTCAAATTTTTTTATATCCCCATCTCTCCTTGCAGAATAATGTCTACCATCTTTCATAAAATTGAATCCTGGCACAGACTTGGTCCTAAACTCAAATTTTGCATAGATATCGTCAATGGTGATGGGTTTTTGGGCTGAGATAGAAAATATACAAAAACAAAAGATAGATAAATAAAGAAATTTGTACATGATGAATTATATGTGTTTTAAATAATACAAATAATAAAACTCTAACCGTCAATAAAAAGTTGCTTAAGCGATCCGCCAACCATTCTCTACCGCTCTTTCTGGCATCAAAAGTGTAATTTCCTTGTTCAAACCTACCACACCAAGTACCAAACACTCTGACATAAAATCGGCTATCTGCTTGGGTGGAAAATTGACGACGGCGATAATTTGTTTTCCCACAAGAGTGTCCATTGAATACAAATGAGTAATCTGTGCAGAACTTTTTTTAATCCCGTATGCACCAAAATCAATGGTAAGTTTGTAAGATGGATTTCTCGCTTTCGGAAAATCACTCACTGAAAGGATGGTACCAACACGCATCTCTACTTTTTCAAATTCTTCCCAACTAAGCATAACTATAACCGTATTT
>JAKQLF010000206.1 GCA_029567325.1 Bacteroidota bacterium
TGATGGCAACTTTGTCTTTATTAGCAATTCCTTCTTTGATCAAATGTTTAACGCCCCAAGTGATGTCATCTTGCATTAGTTTGCCCCATTGAAGGTCACCAGCATTTTGGAATTTTTTACCATATCCACCACTAGCTCTGAAGTTTGGTTGTAATACTGCATATCCTCTATTGGCCAAAAACTGAGCTTCAGCGTCATATCCCCAATAATCTCTTGGACCTTTTGGTCCACCATGTACCAAAACTATCACAGGCAAATTTTTACCATCCATGCCCGCAGGTATCGTAAGGTAGGCAGGTATTTCTAATTCGTCACTACTCTTGTATGAAATTGGCTTCATTGGTGAAAGATGTTGTTCGACTTCTTTCAATTTCGGTCTTCCTGTATATTGGAATGTTACTTTTTTAGTTTTGGCATCATAAGCATGAACTTCTGAAGCATACTTATCTCCCCAAACAGCTAATAAAAATTTGCTATAATCCTTTGTATTGCTTTGGAAATCTACTTCTCTGCCAGGGAATTTCGCTTTCAGTTCATTGTACATCGTTTCCCATTTTTTATCTTTCCAATAGTACTTCGTTTTGTCCAATGTATATGATGTAGAAATTATTTTTTTAGTATTTCTATCTACTGACAATCCACCGAAATCGACTTTATTTTCAGGGTCACTCTCAATTTTGACTTTCGTTTTAGTTTCAGGATTCATTAGGTATAATGCTGATTTGTCTAGGTCACCAACATTTGTTACCAAATAAAATTGACTATTGTCTGCATTCCATCCACTGCTGTAAGCTGTCTCTGTCACCAAAGTTTCATATATAGGTGTCAATGATTGATCAGCATTTACTCTAAGGAAGGTGGTTGCTCCTTTTTCATCAGTTCTGTACAACATTCTCAATTTGTCATTCCAGTCAAAATCATATCCAGTGATTCTGTCTTTGTTTTCGTATTTCAAAGTTAACTCGCCTGTGGAAATCTTTAATTCATACAAATCGTGCCATGCTTTGTCACGATCATTGAGACCGATCATCATCAAGTCAGGATTGTTTTGGCTCACATTGTAAATCTGTGCTGTGACCTCGTCTTTTGGTGTTAAATTTCTCGAGTCAGGTACACTATTTGCGGCTGCTGATGCTTTCGGATCTACGGCAAATACGTTAATGTTTTCGTCACCA
>JAKQLF010000129.1 GCA_029567325.1 Bacteroidota bacterium
CAGAACCTCTACATCCACTGCTACAACAACCCCATAGGCTACAAGGACCCCTCTGGCTTCTCACCCTCCTGTGGTGGACGCAGTAACTTGAGAGGGAGCAATGATACTGACAACTTTGGACCAGGTGATGATCCAAACCCAGTTCCGGATGGAGCATTTACAAATGAATATCCTGCACAAAGAAGTGCAGCATATCAAATCTGGTTAGAGGCTGAGAAAAAAACTGATACAGCAGCAAACTGGGATGAATTTTGTAAGCTATGGAGCAATGCTGTTGATAATGCATCAAAGATGCGCAAATATGGCGATGGTCTGGATGAGTACGATACATCAATAGCTTTCTGGGCACAATATTGGAATGATAAAGCAAAACTTGGACTTTCTGGCAATGATTTTATTGGTTTTGCCAATGAAATAAAAGCAATCACATATTTTGAGTCAACATGTGGCACAAATACAGATATTGAAAACGAAGGACCAATGGGAGTATCAACCGATTTAGCTAGAGCGAATGGCTGGGTATCAAAGGATTTCAAATTCCTCTCAGATAGAGGTAATTTTAGTAATAATAAGGGTGCCATTGTGAACATGAACAAATTTCTTGAGAAAATTGAAGCAGGATTGTATGAGGGGATAGCCTATTATCTTACCACTGCAGGTGGGAACATAGCAGGTCAAAATACTTTTGATGGTTTTATGAAGCTAACGCAAGGGCAGAGGACTGCAATATTTCAACCAAGCAATTATGCTAGAATTGCAATGAGCTATGGACAATGTAATCTTTTTACGTCAAGATCGCTAGGTTATGCAAAAATAGAAAATGGACAATGGGTCACTGATATTGAGAAAATAAAAAGGGATTTCAAACAATTACCTGGAGAAAAAGACACATGGGAACAAAAGTGGAATAAGTATTGGACGAGTAGAAACCCTTATGGGAATGCAGTGCACGAATTGGCCACAAAGGGAAGTTATATTGGTGTTGATCATGAAAGACATTCATTGTTACCTTAAGGAGGGAGAATGAATAAACTATTTGTCAATTTAATGTTGCTGCTAATGTTTTTTAGTATGGCAAGTTGTCAAACAACTACAAAAATAGAAACAAAACTATTCGCTGAGTGGTGCTCAGAACCATTTTCATCAGAGGGAGAACTTACACAGAGATGGGAAATCGACACTCCCAAAAATTATGAGTATTCAAAAATAATGGCAACACCCAATAGCTGGTTAATAGAAGATATTATTGCGACTGAAAGCATCCAACAAAAACCAATCATAGGAAGAAGAATAAGTATAACTCCGGAAAACGGCGAAATAAAACCACTCCCAAATATATTTACCCCTGGCGATAAAGAGTTTCATATGGATCTTGCTTGTTTAGGAACTACAGATAGTATCCATGTCTATGCTAGTAACTCGTTTATGTTGGGTGGCACTGGATCTTGTTGGGATCTTTCAAGCAATAAAATTATTTGGAGCAATTATGTTGTTGATGGGTTTGCAAACAAGTTTACGATTGTTGGGGATAGCCTTATCTACATTCACGAAAACCCTAGTGATGAATTAAAAATTTTCTCAGGGCTTGTTCCTGCGACGGGAGATATATTATGGAGCACTAAGTTAACAAATGAAAAAATTGACTGGCTTTCACTCAATGAGAGTATTTGGGTATTACCGTTGAATGGCACAGAACTTTTGCGAGTTAATTCGAAAGATGGTTCAAAAACAAGCATAAATCTGATTAGTATTGTTGATAAACTTTTGGGAACTATAGGACACAAAATATTTCTATTGACGAGAAGTGGAAGCTTAATTCTCCTGGATACTATAAAAATGGAGCAATCTGAGCTAACAATCCCAGATTTTAACGTAGATGAATCATCAAACGTTCTATTTAATAAATATCTTTTTGCTATGAGCAGAAGCGATAAATCAAGCCAATATGAGATTGTATCATTCGATCAGATAAAACAAACATTTAAAAAAACTCAAGTTTTTAATCTTCCTTCTGAAACATTGGTGAGTGCAATCAACTCATCCCTCATCATTGAAGATCAAACCCAACTTCGTGGTGTTGACCCTGAAACACTGCAAACCCTATGGTGGATAGACAAGAAAGACCTTGGAGAGAATGCCCATGTTGCCTGGCTTGACTGGCGAGGAGTGTGTGTCATTTCTGACACCAAAATAATGTGCTTCGGGCCAAAATGATTCGTCATTAGCTGGAGCAAGGAGGACCAAGAATGAGAAAAATAATAATCCCATTTCTAATGGGCTTTGTCCTTATATTGTGCTGTTTTAGTCTATCGTCATGCACAAGCACAAAAAACGAAACTGAAATCCAGGGTAAAACAGAGAATGTGAAACGATCTATCAATCTAAACGAATCCCCATGGAAGCTGATCAATTATAATAAAAACAGTGAAATCCAGAAAAATGTGGTCCAATGGTCTGATGGCGGATTGAAAAGCGAAGGAGTTTTAGTTGAGAAATGGTCAAAAGAATTTTCCAGATCTGGAGAAGATTCTGGTTCTTGGACATTTTCGACAGCACCGAATAATATTGTTGTTTCCAGCAGTTGTTATATTCAAAACACCAACAAACCCTTCGAAGGGTTGTTGGATCCAAAAACTGGGGGGATTATCGAAGATACCGAAGGTTTACATACCGGTCCGACCGATGGGGAATATGTTTTTGGTGATTCGTATGGACACAATCCAGTGGTATCAATTTGCTGGCGCCTAAAAGATCGGAAAGAAATGTGGGATAAATGCTGTAATTATACGGGTAAAGCCTTTGTTATATGTAATGGTGCGCTTCTGCACTGTGGTGCGAGAGGCGATATCAGCAGACTTGATGCTTCAACGGGGAATTCTCTCTGGACACTGGAGCCAAATTCTGATTTCCTATCAATGGGATTGTGGCATTTGAGTGGTTCATCAGACAGATATGTATTTATACAAGTAAAACTTGTTGACGGTACCTGGAGGTTGTATAGGATTGATCCAAAAGATGGTCAAACGAAAGAAGTTGTTTCTGCCAGTAGTAATATAGCTGATATTGCTATTATTGCTGGTAGAATCTATTGCTTAACCAATGACAACAAGATCATATCGATAGATGAAAATAATCTTCTAGAGATAAATTCAAAACAAATTGCTCCAGAATTGGTTTCAAATGATAAATTATCGAAGACCCTTGAAAAGGTAGACAAAAAGATTGCAGTTCGGATATGGTCTTGGGATGACAAACTCAATTCCTTCTATCTGTTTGATCCAGGAAACTTTGATTATGCTGAGCTCGATGCTTCCAAATACAGGATTGTCAATGAACGTTTATTTTACGTTACCGATGAATCTATAAAACTGGTAGATCCGGAAAGCTTAAAAATCAAATATTATGTTGATTGCAAAAATTTGGCTTACCCATTTCCAATTTACATAGATAAAAATGGGATTTTGGTGTTGTCTAAAGACAAACTGACTTTATTTGGTCCAAAATAATGAGTGAATAATAAGAAAATAATGAATACAGAAGGTATGGACATACCTCACATACAACGATGAAGGCCAGGTGACAAAGGTAACAAAGCCAAACGGTGACACCATAGAATTTACATACTATGCAACAGGCCAGAGGGCAAAGAAGGTGCTCAAGGTGGGTGAAGACACCACCACCTGG
>JAKQLF010000291.1 GCA_029567325.1 Bacteroidota bacterium
CTTACCACAATTCTCTTTCAATAAGTCAAAGAAAAATTCAACTGTATTATTGAGATATTCGGCAAACGTTCAAGAACCTACTGCGTCACAAATGGCGACTTTGATAGATAATGTAAATCCATTATTTATATACAAGGGAAATAAAAACTTACAGCCCGCATATGAACATACATTGACCTTGTTTTATCATAAGTATGATTCTTTTTACTTCCGAAATCAAATGGCAAACTTCAATTTGTCATATGTGAGAAACAGTATTACAAATGCCAGACAAACAGATGAGTTTTTTGTAACAACCGTTTCACCCATAAATGTAAAATATCAGTTGTCAGCTATGGGTAGGTACAGTTATAGTTCGCCTTTTTTTATACCTAAAACAAAAATTACGGCATCAACCGATATGCAATTTCATAATGGGCTTACATCCATCAATGGCTTGGAACTTGTAAATAATAGATACTTTACTGGAGTAAATCTTTTGTTGGAAAATAAGAAAAAGGATGCTTTGGATTGGAGTCTCAGCTATGGTGTAGATTTTACATATTCCAGCTATCAAACAAAAGCTTTGCAAAATTTGTCATATGCATCCCAAAAAGTGAAAATGCACACATCTATTTATGTTACTGAGGATTTCACTTTAGGCACAGATTTTACCCTCCGTACTTATTCAAATGAGCGTATTTCCACCCAAAACACTTTGAAATTCTGGAATTTATTTGCTGACTTTGATCTTGGAAAGAAAAAGCGATGGACGGCTAGTTTGAGTATAAATGACATACTAAATCAAGGTATTGGTATCTTTAGAAATGCAACTCCATTGGCTTTGATCGAACGCTCGAGTTCCAATTTGGGAAGATATGGAATGGTAACATTGACATATGCTTTATCAGATTTTAAACCGCAAAATTGAGTCGAGCGTTTTCAGTAATCAGCTTTCAGTAATCAGCGATCAGCTTTTGTTTGGCATTCGTGCTGTTGCTGAGAGCCACTAGCCGCGAGCTTCGAGCCACGAGCCTGAGGTTAGGACACATCTTTTTTTCTAAATATGTTGTATCCTATCATTATGCCATCAAATTTATCCAAACCCTCTATTATTGTTTTATTTCCAGGAGGCCTTTTAACGTTATAAAACTCTTTCCAACCTGCTAGT
>JAKQLF010000302.1 GCA_029567325.1 Bacteroidota bacterium
GCCAAAAGTGAGTTTTTTTGCATAGTATTTTTAAAGTAAGGGAGCGTTAAGAAAAAAATTCAGCCTTGATTTTTTTTGCTACTTTTTTGTATCAAGGCAAAAAAGTAGAAGAAATCTAGCTTCTTGCTCTTATTTTTTTAATGACACATATACTATTTTTAGATGTGTCCCAACCAGAGGCTCGAAGCTAGCAGCCAGCTATATGCTCATATAAATAGAAACAAAATGAGAAATTGTCCCAAACAAAACAAACAAATGCCACACCGTATGGTAGTACATTTTATAACTTTTCACATAAAAATACACCCCAATGCAATAACAAATACCACCAGCTATGATCCAAGCAAAAACTGGAGTTGGGATGGAATTGAGTAATGGCTTGATTACGAAAATCATCATCCAACCCATGGTCACGTACAATATCAGAGAAAAGATCTTGAAACGGTGGATGTAGAATATCTTCAAAATGGAGGCCAGTACCACAATAGACCACATGACAGAAAGGAATATCATAGCCGTATTCTTTTCTAAGTATTTGATCATCAAAGGAGTATAGGTGCCAGCAATCAAAAAATAAATGCTGATGTGATCTGCAATGAGGAGTATTTCTTTTGCCCTTTCCCGCTCTGTATAATGGTAAAAAGTGGAAAAAGAATAAACCATCAACATGCCTAAACCAAATGCAAAAACAGAAATAAAGGTGAGCCAATTACTTTTTTCCAAGGTATAATTTAGAATGATTGGCATGGCGATCACACAAAACAAGATGCCCAAACTATGGGTAAGTGCATTTGCAATTTCTTCCTTTCTTGATTGTTTTCTTGTCAACATGTATGAGCCACCTTTGTTTATAGAACGACTTAACAGGGCTTGAAGTTTGTCCAAAAGGAATAAAGTGATAAATTTTAAACTTTTGACAACGGCTCCAATCTGCAAAGGCCTGTTGGTTTTAAGAGTTTATCTTTAATAAATTGGGTAAAGCTATCGTCTTGAGAATTTGCAAAAGGGAGGAAAATAAAATAAGTAGTCTTATTGCAAATTAAATATTTATTGCAAGTAGGATATCATTTGTTTAATTTGATTAAAAGTGAATGCTTGACATCGCTCACCAAAAACAGCATTTCCTGTACAAAGCTGAAAATTAATAGTGCTCACTCCGGTTTCTGCTTTAAATTTGACCCCATCTTTTGTTACAAATGAAATTTTCTTTTTAGGGAGTTTTTTATAGTTAAGCAAATATTCAGAAAGGAATTTTATGATTTCATTTTTTTCATTTGGTACTATAATCTTTTCGTGGTTTTGAAAAGCATTGTCCGTCAAATTAAAAAAGCTGGCATCAATGATCAAGTTTGTATCAGCATCGCAAATCAAACGAGAAAATTTCATTTTACCGATATCTTCTAATTCTTCATGAATACAAGTTTTACCGCTGACGCTTTGATTATAAAAAACTGATTGTCCAAAACTAAAAAAGGACCAACTCAATAGAATTACAGATAAGTATTTTCGCATAAAAATGAGGTTTGTGGCTAAAGATACCTTTCGGAAATAGATTTGACCATTTTCTTGTTGCAAATTTAATCGATATCTTCATCGTTCAATTTCGTCAGTCCCTACACAGTGTAGGGATGCCTCAATTTCTCTCTTCGATCTCGATCAAATTTTCTACACAATAATTCTGGTCAATCCATATTCCGAAAGGTATATAGGTTTTGCCTTTTTTAAAGAAACGTTTTCAATACCATAAATTGGTTTAACCTTTTTGAAAGTTTCCCTAAAATTTAATTTAACACCGAATTAAGAAGCAACCATTTTGTGGTCAATTTCATTTTCGAATATTATATCTTTACTCGTATGAGTAGAATGAAAAAAATAGGACCCGGAGCTGTTGTTGCAGCAGCTTTCATTGGTCCGGGTACCATTACTTCTGCAAGTTTTGCCGGTAGTTCTTACGGATTTACCTTAGCTTGGGCCGTCCTATTCTCTACGTTTGCAACATTTATTTTGCAAGAAATGGCCATGCGTTTGGGCATCATTGGGCAAAAAGGATTGGGTGAAGCAATGCGATATAAAATCAGTCACCCTTTACTTAAATCAATTGTTATTTTAATTATCATATCTGCTATTGTTATTGGAAATGCTGCCTATGAAGCAGGTAATATATCAGGTGCCGCCTTGGGTTTTGAGGTAAATTTAATTCCCATTTATGGATTTACGCTCAATCCCATGGTATTGGGAATTGGATTGCTTGCAGGTTTGATATTATTACTTGGAGATGCACGGTTTATTACCAAGTTTTTGATGGCTTGTGTAGGAGTCATGGGTTTTGTTTTTATCGTTTCTGCAATTGCCCTTAAACCAGATATGCGGGAATTAATTAAAAGTATGTTTAGTCCTCAAATTCCGAAAGGTAGTCTTAAATTGGTATTAGCCTTGATTGGCACTACAGTTGTTCCATACAATTTGTTTCTCCATGCTTCAGTTTCCAAAAATAACTGGAATGAGGCTAGCGATTTACCATTTGCACGAAAAGACGCACTGATTTCTATATTTCTTGGCGGCTTGATCACCTTGAGTATCTTGATTGCTGCGGCTCTAGTCAAAACTCAAACTGGCGCCTCCATTGAAAGTTTACCACAGATGGCTAAAAACATCAGCCCTGTACTTGGGGATTGGTCGGCACAATTTATGGCCCTTGGTTTTTTGGCAGCAGGATTATCTTCGGCAATTACGGCACCAATGGCGGCAGCTTTGGTCGCCTGTGAATTATTTGGTTGGTCAAAAGATCGATCTAAAATCGGTTATCGTTCTATTTGGTTATTAATCATCACCTTGGGAATTGTGTTTTCTTCGCTTGGGTTTAAACCCACAGCCATCATCATTTTTGCCCAATTTGCCAATGGATTACTTTTACCAATTATAGCAGGTTTTCTGCTTTGGGTCGTCAATGATCATGGATTATTAAAGAAAAATACAAACTCTACTTTTGAAAATTTGTGTGGTATACTGGTAATTATCGTTGCCATGATTTTGGGCGTCAAAAGTATTTTTTATCTCTTTAACTAACATTTTATCGAGCATTCTGAGATGTTTTGCTTTTTTCATGCTGTTTGGTTTTCTTAGTTTTGAGTATTACATGCCTTGATCAAAGCGGTAAATCGAGCTCCAAACCCTGCATGAAAACCTGCCCTCAACCTTACTGACCCTCCTGCACGAAATTGAGCGCTACTTGCATTTGCATAAACTACCGGGCTTACATTATTGGTTGAAATTTCAGTATCTGCTCGCCCTACAAACTCCTGATTTGCTGATAATGACCCAGACACTACATAATTATTTGCACAATTGTCATCGCAAGGGCTCGCAGTGTAAGTTGGTCCCTCTACATAATATGGTTGAGCTGTACCAATGCCACAAATGACAGGATTCAATAATTCTCCTCGAAGAAATCCACCAATGGTGTCAAAAGCTGTACCTGTTTCAGGTGGTCTACAAACCTCAAAGTGTAAATGAGGACCAGTAGAACAACCTACACTGCCTTCAATTCCAATCAGAGTGCCAGACTCAACCCATTCTCCAACAAATCGACCAGCAGCAGTTGCGCTTCCAGCGCTTATGTGCGTGTATTGGCTCCATTCTCCATTTGGGTGCTCTATTACAACATAATTATTTAAGCGCCAACAGCAAGGTTCACCATTTCCATTCGGGTGACACTCCTCGGTATTGTCTTCTACTATCCATCTTATCCATCCTGCTGCAGCTGCAACTATACCCGGAGCTATTGCATCAGTAACAATATCCAACTTGCCCAATGGGTCATGGTGCCAAACATCATTTGTTACAGTTACCTCAGTACCATTTACGTACCCTATACGATACAAACCTTTGGAAAATGCGAATTGTTGGCCTGTTACAGCTACTACGCTTAAAAAACACATGAGTATACTGAGCGAACATTTCCATAAACTCATTACTTATTATTTTGAGTTGAAGAAATACCTTGTAACTGTTCCTTCAATACATCAATTTGCTCTTGTTGCTTGATGATGTAAAGAGTCAATTCTTCTACTTTCTCCAATAGCTTTTTTTGCATTTCCCCTACGTGAACACCAGATTGTGAAACTTCTTTTGCACTAGGTACATTGGGCAAATGTTTATTTTCTGTTATGAATGATTTCAATTGGCTGATTGGCTTTAAATCATAATCATCTGCAAAAACATAGTCCGGCCAGTTACCCACTAATTCTACCTTCAGTTCCTGACAAATGATGCTTCCGTCTACCGCCAGTTTATAAGCATCTGCAGTACTTTGCACACTTCCAATGGCCACTTGTGTTCCATCAAGCTGCAGTTTACCATTATTTACACCAACAAACAAATTGGCTCCGCTTTGGGAAATAAAACCATGGTAAGTTCCATTCTGATAAAAGCCAATGTTTGGATTTGTTCCGTCCAACCTTATAGCTTGCCCACCCCTATTGCTGCGGATGTGTGCATCAGTAACCAAGTCTCCGCCTGCATCAATTGAAATATGGTCGCCCCCACCTGTGCGTATTACAACTTTGCCACTGGGATTTGCTGAAAAAGTTCCTATTCTGAGATTGTCTCCCGAGAGCTGTACAAAACCTTTATCATCCCCTCCACTCTTTAAGCTCAAAATGGCAGAAGGGTCATTGATACTCATAGACGTATTTGAATTGATATTACCCGAGAAACTTGCTGATCCGTTTCCCGTTACAGCGCCTTGTAAAAGAGAAGTGCCATTGACATAAAATGATCCCAATGAGCTCAAACCTGCTCCTTCAATCACGCCATCAGCATCAATGCGGCCTGAAGCAAGAAGGTCACCTCCGACATGCAACTTTTCTACAGGATTGGATATGCCCACTCCAACGTTTCCATTTGGTAGAACGGTCATTCTAGGTACACTTTGGGTTTCAAATATGATTTTCCCCGTGGTGTTAAAAGCTATTGTTCCAAGTTTGAAATCAAAATTAGCATCCCTCATTTGGACAAAAGCTTTATTGCTATTGGATGTCTTGAAGAAAATAGTGCCAAATGGGTCGTCAATCGTAAGATTACCACCATCAATAAGCGTATTTCCTGCTACATGTAATTTTGAATTTGGAGTAGCTGAACCAATGCCAACATTTCCAGAAACACTACTATATTGGTTATTACCAGAAATAGACCAGGAAGCGTTTCCAAGTCCAGTCAGTTCACTCGCTTTTGCCAATCGCTCCCAAGCACCGAGGGGTCCAGAACTATCGAAATAGTAAAGTCCCGGTGATGATGGAGGTGACACTTCTGTACTGGTCTGGTAAACCATCAAACCTATAGCAGGGTCAGTCATTGATGATCTGACGATGCCTTTCATTCTTGGCATCAAAAATCCCTTTGAAGAGCTGCTTACATGGAGCATCGCTGAGGTATCCGGGTTATTGGTACCTATGCCTACAGATTGGCCGTATGTTTGCAAAGAGATACAAAGATTGATCAAAAAAATAGTACTGATAATTTTCTTCATTTTTCGGAAGTTTTGGTGATTTAATTATGTCTTATTTTATTTGGAATGCTTTCGCCATTTCCTTCAATGCTTGAAACAGTCGGTGACTCATTCATCTCTAATTCGGGGTTGTAAGAAATTGCCTTGCTTCCCTCTTCTCTCTTCTTTCCGATAGATGTTTTTTTGCACAAACAAAAATGGAGGAAATCAAGAGTAGCTGCAATAGCGAAATAGGGTGAGATCATTCACAGTGATCAGTACTCAGTTTTCAGCAATCCGCATTCTCAATTACTCCCAAAAGATTCAAGGACCAACTAGAGCACGTATTAATAATCCACGCCTTAGGCCCCGAGCTCACTTCTTACGGCTTACAAATTTTGAACTTCAGGCGTCAACGTGTATCATGAGGTTTCTACGCATATTACGGGATCTCAAACCTTCTGAAAACATGATCACTGAAAACTGACCAATGTATTCAATAATCACAAGTAGCTTTTATGGTGATGGACCCACTGGTCGGGGCAATCAAAAATCCAGGGGGGCAGGTTACAGACTTACTTTGCAGTGACGCAATGGTAGAACCAGTAATATTTAAAGAGGGATTTATTGATATGCTGTTGTGGGCTGTTCTAAAATAATATCCACTGGAAAATGAACCAAGACCAGCACCAACTGTAGCCGGCGATACTGTTGTTATCAAATTCAAATCAGTTTGCAAAAAAGAATTGACTCTTGCAAATTGGCCAGAAGTAAGATGATTTGGATCACAACCTCCAAGGCCCCAATAACTCATGATATTTTGATACGGAGGCACATAATCTGTATTGCCCGTCGGATCTTCACAATTGCCTGTATAATTACAATTATTTGCTGAAAAACAAGCAGCCTCGGTGTAAGGATCTGCTGGTGTGTCGCAAACCCTGTCACCATGCAAAGCACAATTAAAACCCGATATGTATTCTTCGCCAGTAGCCGTTGAAAAGGTGTGGAGTAATCCCAAACAATGTCCAACTTCGTGCGAGATTGTACTCCACAATCCTATATTTCCATCATCAATCGAACAGAATGTATTAGGTATATTATAAGCATTTCCTCCATATTCTCCCAATGATTGATGGTAAAAAATATTGATGCAATTGGGCACTAGAAAAGGATGCAACATTGCTACATCATCCTCATCATCGGGGTCCAAAGATTGATTCATTGCTGTATTGTTTATAAAATCAAATCCCACGTTTGCAAAACAGATATTATCCGCGTCAAAATCATCAATTAAATCTTGAAATTCATTATTGATATCCTCAATAGTGGCAGCAGCTTGTGATCCATCAGTATTTCTTACGATGTGAAAATATACCCTTATCAGCTTATTTACCGCTACAGTACTTCTCTGCTTAGCCCATGATTCTGCTCTTAGCTGACTTTGCAAATTTATCCTTGGGCTTTTACATTTTCTTCCTTGCCCAAAAGCAATAATTTGTACCATCAAGAATAAGATTATGAAATATACCTTATTTGTGACCTCCTTTATTTTCATTTTCTATTGATTATGTTCACCTATTAAATTACCCTGTAATCCAATTTCTTATTATTCAGAATTAATTAAGTGCAACAAAAATGGTGATAAACCATTTGAAGATCAATAGCGAAATCGGGTGAGTTCTCTATCAGTTTTCAGTAATCAGCAATCAGAAAACTTTTTGCTACTAACTTGAACAACAGACCAACGAGAAAATTCAGGAATAATCCACGCTGTAGACATATTTACGGCCTTGAAAAACTGCCGTCAAGCGCTGGTAAAATTTGTTCTTCAGCTCGTAGAGTATCAACCCATGATATGAGACCTCATGAAAACTGAAAACTGATCGCTGATTTTATTTCTTATTTTTTGGAATCGAAAACTCTATACTGCAGCCTTGATTTGATTTTGTATGAATTTGGAAAATGCCACCCAACTCTTTGGTTCTATTTTCCATGTTTTTTACTCCGTTTCCGGGAACAAAGCTTCCTAAATCAAAACCAGTTCCATCATCAAGGATATTGATTTTGAGGTATTTGTTATCGTCTGTCACTGACACTTTTATGTTTTGAGCATTGGCATATTTAGCCGCATTATTTAAAGCTTCTTTCATTATCAGATATATATTGCTTCTTTGTTCTTGGTTTAGTTTGGTGTGTTCCAAAGGATCTAATTGTAAGGTCAAATTTATGCCCGTAGCCTCACTCAATTCCATGGCAAACCGCTCAATTCTGGAACGCAAATTTTCACCCTCCTTTTCAGAAGGTTTGATCAACCAAACAATGTCACTCATTTTGTCTACCGTTTCTTTGGCGTTGACATTCATGATGTCCAATAATTTCTTGTTGGTAGGCGATGATTCTTGCTTGGATGCCATTGCGCTGAGTAAATGGATGCTGCTCAAAGAACTACCAACTTCATCATGGAGATCTGCGGCTATTTTATTTCGGAGTTCCAATTGCTCCAATTTTTTCTTGAGTCGTAATCGATAGATATAAAATACAAAAGCCAATATTGCAGCCAAAGTCAGAAAAGCCAATAAGACAAAAGACAACCTTTGACGAGACAATTTCTCCTCCTTTATGATTCCCTCTTGCTCCAGAATCTTTATTTCCCGATCTTTGGTGTCCACATCAAATTTGGCCTGCATTGCTGAAATATCCTCATTGAATTGTAACCTTAAAATACTATCATTATAGGTTTTATTAAGTTTCAACATTTGTAGAGCGTCAACAGTATTTCCTGTTTTTTCATACGCTTCTGACAAAATATCAGAAACATTTACAATGGTGTTGAAGTCTTCATTTTCTTTTGCCAATTTTAAAGAGTTTTCACCAAAACTTATTGCTTTCTGAAGTTGTCCTTGTCTCAAAGAAACCCTGGCTATTGCCTCACCGGCAGCAGCAATTTGGCTAGTAATATCCTGGTCAACAGCATATTGCATAGCCTTTAATGCATGGGTTTCCGCCTTTCCAAAATTTCCCAATTCCAAATAAACATCTGTGAGATTAAAATGGTACATAAATAAATTGACATTATCTTGAAGCGCTTCAGCCACGTTTATGGCATCAAAAAAACTGGCTTCCGCCTTTTCTAGTTGGCCTATTTGTTTGTAGATATTTCCCTTGTTATTATTTATGATCGCAACCATTCTCTTATTGTCCAAAGTTTGGTAAAATTTGAGCGCCTTCTCATAATATTCCAATGCTTTTTCATATTGCTCTTGATAAAAATAAACAGAGCCTATGGTTTGAAGAATTCTTGCACGGCGATCATCATTATTGGCCTCGTCTGCATATTTGAGCGCAGTATTACAATCTGTCAATGATTTTTGGAGCTCTTGCTTTTGCATGTATATATCTGCACGATTGAGAAAAGCCAGTGCAAGTCTATTGGGGTCCCCTACCTTTTGAGCATATAAAATGGCTTCATTAATATACACCAAAGCAGAATCCAATAATTCCAAAGAATTGAAATTGGAAGCACAATTGAGTAAACAGCCTGCTGTCCCTTTATCAAAACCCAACTTTTTACTGAGGGCAATTCCGGCTTGCGCATATGAAACCGCTTCTTTTGGATTCTGGAGGTCAAGCAATCCAGAAAGCATGCGGTAAGTAATGACTTTATTGGTGTCCTCTTTTTGGATCAACAACAACTGTTTGAGTGAGTCAATATCTTGACCTTTCAAGACTGAAAAGGCTGCCCAGAACAAAATAATCAGTGTCTCTTTTTGGTACTGCATATTCCTAAAAAAGTTAGCTTAATAAATTAGGATACATTCCAAATGTAAGAAAATCAATCATCTATGATGCAAAAAATTGCGATTTGTAGATTTTGCCGGAATACTTTGTAAAAAAGGCGCCCAGAGATGTTATTTTTTAACAATTGAATCAAATTCTTACACCTAAGAACCGAATTCTAATAGAAATTTGTACGTAGAAATTAAATTTTTAAAATAAATCTCTGGGACTTTATTTGAGCACTTTTTAAGATCGAATAAATTTTTCGCTATTTGCCGAATCTCATTCTATAGTCAGAGCTAATTTTCCCTTTACGAATATTTTCTAATTTTCGGCCCAATAGTCTTTTCTTGAGGGGATTGATTTTTTCTATAAATAACTTTCCCTCAATGTGATCATATTCGTGTTGGATGACTCGCGCATTCATACCATCATAAGTTTCTGTATGGACCACAAATTGCTCATCTTGGTATCTAAT
The DNA here is from genome assembly GCA_029567325.1 of Bacteroidota bacterium. Classification (GTDB taxonomy): domain Bacteria; phylum Bacteroidota; class Bacteroidia; order Chitinophagales; family Saprospiraceae; genus JADKBO01. Next base: position 9,744 of record JAKQLF010000302.1, read on the forward strand.
GAGAATTTTGGGTTGTCTCATCACATCAGCATGAATATCTGGTATACTCAGACAGCCTTCTTCATATGCCCACTCCTCACCACTTTCTTCTAAAATCTCTGCATTGATGAATATCTTTTTGATACCTTTTCCTTCTGTGCCTTCTTTTTCAACTTGTACAGTATCCACTATAAATATCCTGATGGCATGGCCTACTTGATGTGCGGCAAGCCCAACACCCTTGGCAAAGTACATGGTTTCCCACATGCTCTCAATGAATTCTTTTAGTTCAGGATAATCCTGATCAATCTCAACGCCAACTTTTTTCAATACTTCGTGGCCGTATGCATAAATGGGTAAAACCATCTCTAAATATGTTTTAAAAATCTTTGTAATATCAACACTGCACTGATTTTATCTACCAGTGATTTATCTCTTCTTTTCTTCTTTTTGGTCCCTGAAAAAAGGATTATTTCTTTGGCGTGGGTAGAGGTGTAAGATTCGTCTTCAAACTCAATGGGTAATAAAGGATATTTCTTATTTAAATGTTCAACCAGCTTATCGATTTCTGGTTTGATCGAGGTAAAATTTCCATCCTTATGAGTTGGCAAACCAATCACCATTTGCTCCACTTCCTCTTTTAAAAAATAGGCATCAATGAAATCTCGTAACTTAATAGTTTCTACCGTTTCCAATCCGGTCACTATGATTTGCAACGGGTCGGTCACAGCAATACCTGTTCTTTTGCTGCCATAATCCAATCCCATTATTCTTGCCACTTATTTGATTTATATTAAATAAAGCGCAAAGAAACTAATAATCTTTGTAATAACCTGAATTCAATAATTGCTTCCTGCGCATTCGAATATCTATAAGAATTGGGTTTAAAGGTTCATTTTCAGATTTCAGTTGTCGCTTTCGTTATAAAAAGTTGTTTCCTTAAGCATAAAGTTGAAACTTTATTTCTGTTGAAATAACAAATCAGAAAGAATTAGAGTAAGGCTCATTTAGAAAGCTATGTGCTTTTACTGTAGTCAATGGAGCCAAGCTTACCTACCTTTGCGTTTATTCTGTATCATAATTGGATGTCTTATTCGGATGGTACCTGTTTAAAGTGTGGACCACTGATTGCTGATGATCGCTAAAAACTGACCACTGATAGCTGATCACTGCAAAATTACTTCCAATCCACTATCAAAAAAACCGTGTATTTTTGTAAGTATTCCTCTGGAGTTATATCTTCGTGTCAAATTAACACTAATAGAAGTATTTTTATTGGGTTTCTTTATTCATTAATAGTCAAATCGTAGATCATGGTCCGAAAAATCATCCTTTCTTTCCTCGTTATTTTTCTGGTTGCTTGTGGTAATAAGGAAAATCAAACCGTGCAGGCAGACTTACCTTTTATGTGGGAAAATGCTACCGTTTATTTTTTAATGACGGATCGATTCAACAACGGAGACCCGACGAATGATTTTAAACATCCTGCAGGTCAGGATCCAGCACCCTATCGCGGGTTTATGGGAGGTGACATCAAGGGAGTTACTGCAAAAATAAAAGATGGGTATTTCGATTCTTTGGGTATAAATGCAATTTGGACTACACCTGTGGTTGAGAATGTAGAAGGTTCTGTGGATGAAGGTACTGGAAGGTCTTACGGCTTTCATGGATATTGGACCAAAGATTGGACGATGATAGATCCTCGTCTGGGTACAGCAGCTGATTTCAAAGAAATGGTGGATGAAGCTCACAAACACAACATCAAAATCATCGTAGACGTAGTTTTAAACCATACAGGACCTGTAACAGAACTAGATCAAGAATGGCCAAAAGAGTGGGTAAGAACAAGCCCACAATGTGTTTATAAAGATATGAATTCGACCATTTCATGCACATTGGTCAAAAATTTGCCTGACATTAGGACTGAAGACGACAGTACAGCTGTGATGTTGCCAGAATTTCTCATCAAAAAGTGGCAAAATGAAGGTCGATATGAAAAAGAAATTGCTGAATTAGATGCATTTTTTACCAACACTGGCTATACAAGAAGTAGTCAAAATTACATCATTAAATGGCTGATTGACTTCATCAAGGAATATGGAGTTGATGGCTTCAGGGTGGATACAGCAAAACACGTTGAAGGTTATGTTTGGCAGAAACTATGGGACCAAGCCAAAGCTGCCTTTGAACAGCACAAAAAAAATAATCCTGCAGCTTTTAAAGATGATTTGGAATTTTATATGGTAGGAGAAGTTTACAATTATGGTTTGGCAAATGGGCCTTTATATGATTATGGAGATCGAAAGGTAAACTTCTATGAAAGCGGATTAAACTCTATGATCAATTTTGATTTCAAATATGATGCGATAATGGCTTATAACACCATGCATGAAAAATATGACAGCATTTTGTCAAGTCCAGAAATGCAGGGGAAATGGTTGCTCAATTATTTGAGCTCTCACGATGATGGTGCTCCATTTGATCCAAAAAGAGAAAAAACTTATGAAAGCGCTAATAGGCTTTTACTCAATCGTGGAGCAGCACAAATTTATTATGGAGAAGAAACTGCCAGAAGTTTGACTGTCAAGGCTGAAGGAGATGCAGTATTGCGCTCTTACATGAATTGGGAAGATTTGAATAAGGTCGAAACACAAGACCTGCATAAACATTTTCAAAAATTGGGCACTTTCAGAAAAAAACACCCTGCTTTAGGAGCTGGCAAACATACTACCCTCAAGGAATTGCCATACACTTTCTCAAGATCTTGGACAAACGGCAACCTAAATGATGCCGTTGTTGTTTGTATTGGATGTTCTAAAGGTCCGAAATCCATTGATGTAAGTAGTGCGTTTACCGATGGCATGGAAGTTACAGATCACTACTCTGGTTTATCTGGTAAAGTCAAAAAGGGAGTAGTTACGATTGACTCTCCATATGACATGGTTTTATTGGGTTTATAGTTTTATAAAATTCTGGCTGGCCATTATAGCTGTAAGTGATCATGTCAGAATTAAACTCGGGAAATAAGCTTACCTTTGCGTCCATAAATTAAAAACGTTTTGGAAGATAGCACTCAATTTAAACGCACGGATATCAATGAACTTGGTGAGTTTACACTCATCGACCACCTCACTTTTGATGCAATTCTCAAACAACCATCAACCATCAAAGGCATTGGTGATGACGCAGCAGTGATCGATGCGGGTGACCACTTTACGTTGGTCTCTACAGACATGCTTGTTGAAGGCATTCATTTTGACCTCGCATATACACCACTCAAACACCTTGGATACAAATCTGTCATTGTCAACTTATCTGACATTTATGCAATGAATGGTATTCCAACTCAGATCACAGTATCCATTGCAATCAGTAATCGTTTTTCAGTAGAAGCTTTGGAAGAACTTTATGCTGGCATCCATTTGGCTTGCGACTTGTACAATGTTGATTTGGTAGGAGGGGACACGACTTCTTCTCAAAAAGGACTCATCATCAGCATCACTGCCATCGGTGAAGTCGAAAAAACAAAAGTAGTTTACAGAAGTGGAGCCAACATAGGAGATATTGCTTGTGTGACTGGTAGCCTTGGTGGTGCTTATCTCGGCCTCCAAATGTTGGAAAGAGAAAAACAAATTTACCAGGAACATCCCAGCGTACAACCACAACTAGAGGGTCATGAATACCTGATCGGTCGATTGTTGAAACCTGAAGCAAGAAAAGATGCCATTGCCTATTTTGAGGAAAATAACGTCATTCCTTCATCTATGATTGATGTGTCCGATGGTCTGTCGTCCGAACTTTTTCACCTTGCCAGACAATCTGGTGTAGGCTTTATCATTGACGAAGACATGGTTCCCATGCACATCGATACTAAAAAGTTGGCAATAGACTTTGGAATTGACCCAATCACTTGTGCGCTTCACAGCGGTGAGGATTATGAATTGCTTTTTACAATCAAAGAAAAAGACCTGGAAGCCATCCGTATGATGCCCGATGTTGCCATCATTGGTGAAGTAGTTTCTGGTTCTGAAGGCATACACCTCAGAACAAACTCAGGCAAAAAGCATGCACTTTCAGCCCAAGGTTGGAAGCATTTTGAAAGATGATTTTCACGATTGCCTTTTTCATGATTGCAATCATCAGATGCCTTTTTTGGTTTCAATTCTTTAGCAACTTCCGCAAAGTGCCCGTTAATACTTCGGTGTCGGGTAAACTGCCGGGTGTTTCAGTAATTGTGGTGGTAAAAAACGAATATTTGCACTTACAAAAATTGTTACCTGCCTTGCTTTCGCAGAAATATTCCAACTTTGAAATCATCATTGTAGACGATTTTTCCACTGATGAATCTTTTGCATTTTTGAAAAGTTTTGAAGATGAAAGGTTGACTTTAATAAAGTGTGATAAAGATTTGCCCGGTAAAAAATATGCGCTATCTCAAGCAATTGACAAAGCCAACAATGAGCTCATTTTATTGACTGATGGCGATTGTCTTCCCGCCAGTGATGAATGGATTGAGAAAATGGTAACATCAATGAATGACCAAACTGAGATCGTCTTGGGCTTTGGTTTGATGGAAAAAAAAGTGACACTTTCAGCTTTATTGAGTAGGTACGATGCCCTATCAACGGCTACCTTGTATGGTTCAGCCGCAAATATTGGTTTACCCTATATGGGTGTTGGTCGCAATTTATTGTATTCCAAAAGGATTTACCAAAAAGTAGGAGGATATGAAAAACATGCAAGCCTTCCTTCTGGAGATGACGATTTACAAATACAAGCGATGGCAAATAATACCAATACCACTTTATGCCTAGATAGTCAAGGATTTACCTACACCGAGCCAAAAACATCCTTCAAAGACTGGTTTAAACAGAAGATGAGGCATGTCTCTGTGGCTCATGCGTACAAAGAGACCGTCAAGAATTACCTTATTTTGTATGCCTTGATACACCTTGGATTTATTTATACGGGTTTAATTTCTTTGTATTTTTCTCCCCTATTGACAGTAGCAATCTTCGTATTTTTCTATATTTTAGTATTGCCCATCAACATTAAAAATTATACTCTTTTACGAGAACAAAGGCTAGCTTACTTTTTTCCGCTGGCAGATATTACCTTTGCCTTCTTAAATCCGCTTATACTCATGCTTGCTCAAACATCAAAACCTGGCAAATGGAAGTAATTAAAAAATATTTTACCCTTACAGATACACAAGAAAGTCAGTTTGCCGGTCTATATGATTTGTACACAGAATGGAATTCAAAAATAAATGTCATCAGCAGGAAGGACATAGAAAATTTGTACATCAATCACGTTTTACATTCTTTGGCCATCGCAAAATATATACAATTCAAGCCAGGTTCTCACATCCTTGATCTAGGCACAGGCGGTGGATTTCCAGGAATACCCCTTGCCATCATGTTCCCAGATTCTACTTTTTTATTGGCAGATTCCATCAATAAAAAACTAAATGTAGTTGAAGAAGTTGTGCTCGGCACAGGCCTCACGAATGTGAAGACACGACACACAAGGGCAGAAGAAATCCGAAAAGAGCAGTTTGATTTTGTGGTAACCAGAGCAGTGGCTTCAGCCGATAAGTTGAAGTTTTGGACCCAAAATCTGGTCAAACAGAAACACATCAATGCACTTCCCAATGGCCTGATCGCTTTAAAAGGAAGCAACATCAAGGATGAATTGGGCTTTTTGGGAAAGAAAGCTTACTATGAATTGGTGCCTATTTCTGATTATTTTTCAGAACCGTTTTTTGTAGAAAAGAGCATCTTGTATTTGCAGGATTAATTTCTTGAGAAACCTTGAAGTCACACTTCGATCAGTGCTTTTGCTGTTATGGCAAATATTCTGTCATCTTCCAATTTTTTCATGGTAGCCAATCCTGTAAATTTACCAAAAGCAGGCATTACGCCTTTCTCTTTACCAAAATAAAAGCAGGGCAGTTTGAGATGCTGTCTTCCCTTACCCCTTAAAACAACCCCAGGATGGATATGTCCGTGAATGTTGTATTGGCCCGGCCCTACCAATTCAGATTCGTGACTTAAAACAATTGACCCTACAACCAATTTATCAACCAATTCAATAGACGCAATCGAGTAACAGTCCTTGCGCAAAATATCGTGATTTCCAACCGTCAGTACAAACCTTATATGGTTAAACGATGCCAAAGTTGAACAAAATAAATTCCATGCATCATTGTAATCGGAATGAAAAAGATCACCAAGAAATACACAAACATCTGGTCGAACAATGTTTAAAAGAGTTGCCAATTTTTCATTATCATTCTGGTCCAAGCCAGGAGGAACAGCAATACCATTTTTCCTGAAATGATCCATTTTACCAAAATGAAGGTCGGAAATAACCAAAACGTTGTAGTCGACAAAGTATAAATATTTATCTAGGTGAATGCTCAGTTTTTCACCCGCAATTTCTAATAAAATCCCATCTATAGTCTCTGCAATTGTCTCTTTCAAAGGAATAAAATTATGATTCTTCTGCCATGATAAACGGATAAAATACCTCATACATTTGATTGGCTATGATGGTTGCATCAAATTGTTCTTCCACCATTATTCGCCCTCTCACACCTAAAGCCTTTTTTTCTGATTGATCCAATTTGAGGAATTTTTCCATGCCTTCCAATAGTTCTTGAACACTTCTTGGTGCCACCAAAAAACCATTCAAACCTTCTTCCACAGTTTCTCTACATCCGGCTGTTTTGGTTGTAATGACAGGTTTTGACATAGACATTGCCTCCAGGATGATGCGCGGTAAACCCTCTCTATACGACGGTAAAACCACACAATCGCTTTTGGCCAGATAAGGTCTCACATCACGAACAAAACCTTTATAATCAATCACATCATTATTGACCCACTCTACCAATTCATCTCTGTCTATGGTCGATGGATTTTCTTCATCAAAATCACCCAACATGACAAATTTGAGATCTTCGTATTTACTTTTTAATATTTCTGCAGCCTGTGCAAACTCTCTTACGCCTTTATCTTTGAGCAATCTACCAATGAATGTAAATGTGGTATGGCTATGGTCAGTACCATTGGGATAAGCCAAATAGTAATTTGTGTCGACACCACAGCCTTTGACACTAGTTGCCTTTGCTTCCTCGACCAAATTTTCATTTATAAATAAAGCAAGATCATCTTGGTTTTCAAAAATGGTCATAGAAGCTTTACTTCCTCCAAATTTGTACAAAATCTTGAGCACTGTATTTATCCAACCTTTATGAATAAAAGAATAACCCAAACCAGTTACCACATTGATGGATTTGATTTTTGCCAAATATGCCGCAATTGAGCCAAAAATATTTGGTTTATGCGTATAATGGACAATGAGTGCGGGTTTTATTCTTTTATATTTTCGATATAATTCGGCAATGAGTATCAAATCTTTGATTGGATTGGTGCTATCCCGATCCAAACTTCTCAATCCTATATGGACCACATTGGGATACTTTTCTTTATATTCTATATACTCATCGACGGGTGCAAGTACATAAACTTCATGTCCCTCATCCAAGAGTTTCTTCAGGACATTCAACCGGAAATTGTATATATTCCAGGTGGTATTTGCGACAAGTATTATACGCTTTTTCGCGATCAAGAGATGCTTTCTTTTATAAGAAGAAGCGAAATTAAAAATAGCTACCATAAGTTCATAAAATATTGGCTTTTATATCTTAGATCGTCTATACAATCATTGTATTAAAATCTCAAACTTTAAGGTTTATCTTATAGAATTTGTCATCTTTACATTTGTTCAAGCCACATAAATAATCATATTAATGAAATATTTAAAATACATAGGAGTAGCCATTCTTTTATTAATTTGCTTGTATCTCATTGGTCCTAAAGTACATTTTGACCCTATTGACATGGATACCCCTTCCATAGATTTTACACTTTCCCAACTAGACTCTGTTCTAGCTACATCAGAAGCTATTGTTCCAGACCTAAAACCAAAAAATGAAGCCAGGATAGTTTGGGCAGATAGCCAGAAAGTCAAAACACCTTATGTGTTGATTTATCTCCACGGCTTTAGCGCTTCACATGAGGAAGGTGCGCCATTGCATACTGATTTTGCATCAAGGTATGGAATGAATTTGCTCCTCACACGTCTGGAAGATCATGGTAGGTCAGATAAAAATACCTTCATAAACCTTACTCCAGATAATTTTTTTGAATCTGCTCAACATGCTTTAGAACTGGGCAAAAAATTGGGAGATAGTATCATCATCATGTCGTGTTCCACTGGCAGCACTTTAAGTATTATGCTCGATCCAACATGTGATGAAATTGCTGGACACATCATGTATTCTCCAAACATTGACATCAAGGATCCTAGCTCAGCCTTATTGGTCAAACCATGGGGCAAAAATATCATGGATGTTGTATTAAAGGGAGAGTATAGGCACATAGAGTATACGCCGCTTGCACAAAAATATTGGAATACTGACTACCATACAAATGGTCTACTCGCATTGAAAACCATTATTGTTGATCATATGAATGAAGAACAATTCAGAGGTTTTACAAAACCTTTCTTCATGGGCTACTACAATAAAGATGAGCAGCACCAAGACGATGTTGTTTCCATTCCTGCCATGATGACTTTTTATGAACAAGCAGGCACAATGGAACCCTTGAAAAGAAAAGTAAATTTTCCGGAGGCGGGCGCACACGTGATTTCTTCCTACGCCTTTTCCAAAGATCTTGACAACATAAGATCAGAAACCTATAAATTTGCAGAAGAGATTTTACATTTAAAGCCAATAAAGTAATTTTACAGCCGTTATCATCTCGTTCCAATCAAAATATGACCAGAGTTAAAGAAGTAATAGCTTTCTTACATACCATTGCCCCTAGTCAATATCAAGAAGATTATGACAATGCTGGACTCATTGTTGGGAATGAAAATGATGTGGTGAAAGGAGTTCTGATCAGTCTCGATTGCACAGAATCCATTGTCGACGAAGCCATATCTCTTGGCGTCAATTTGATCGTGAGTCATCATCCTATTGTTTTCAAAGGATTGAAGCGATTTACTTCATCCAGCTATATAGAGCGGGTAGTGATGAAGGCAATCAGACATGACATCAATTTATTTGCCATTCATACCAATCTGGATAATGTGGCGATCAACGGAGTGAATAGTAAAATTTGCGAACTACTTGAGCTCACGAATTTACAAATATTAAGACCAAAAACTTCAATGTCTGATGTTGGGGCAGGTATGTTTGGTACTCTCGAACAATCCATGACGACCATCGAATTTTTTGAACATTTGAAGACAAAAATGGACCTCAAAACTTTCAAACATACGGCTGTGTGTCACAAGAATATTGAAGTAGTGGCGGTATGTGGGGGTGCAGGAGGTTTCCTGTTGCAAGATGCCATCCGCTCAGGTGCACAAATATTTATTACTTCAGATTATAAGTATCACGAGTTTTTTGATGCAGATGGGCAAATAATCATTGCAGATATTGGACATTTTGAAAGTGAAAGATATACAATCGACCTACTTTATACTTTGATTTCCAATAATTTTACTAATTTTGCAGCCCATTATACTAAAATGGACACAAATCCTGTTAATTACTATTAATCTTTCAATAAAATGGCAGTAAAAGAGCTATCCGTCAAAGAGAAATTGGTTCAATTGCACAAGTTGCAACAAATTGATTCAAAACTCGACGAAATAAAAGTGATGAAGGGAGAACTCCCTATGGAAGTGAGTGATCTTGAAGACGAAATTGTTGGTCTCAAAACACGTTCTCAAAGATTGAGCGATACGGTTGCTGATATTGACGATGAAATCAATAAGCACAGAGGCAATATCAAAGACAGCGAGGCACTCATCTTGAAATATCAACAACAACTAGACAACGTAAAAAACAACCGTGAATTCGACGCGTTGAATAAAGAAGTCGAGTTGCAAAGATTGGAAATTCAACTTTCTGAAAAAAGAATCAGAGAATCTACAACAGCGAGAACTGGTAAGGCAGAATCTTTGGCAGTGATCGATGAAAAAATCAGCAACAGGTCTAAAGACCTAGATCTTAAAAAAGAAGAACTTGCTGGCATCATCGAAAAAACTGAAAAAGAAGAAGAGAAACTTGTCAAAGAAAGCGAAAAAGCAAGAAAAGACATCGAAGCTCGCTTGCTAAAAGCTTATGATAAAATCAGAGTTTCATACAGAAATGGCTTGGCTGTAGCTGCCATTTCAAGAGAGTCTTGTGGAGGTTGTTTCAATAAAATACCACCTCAAGTTCAGATTGAAATTGGTATCATGAAAAATATCATTGCGTGTGAGCATTGTGGTAGAATTTTGGTAGACGAAGCCTTTGTTTACGAGGCAGACTAGTCATCCAAAATATAAAAATATGAAGCTCCCTGTTTTTTTCGCCAAGCGTAAATCAGGGAGCTTTTTGTTTATACTAATTTTTAATATTTTCTCCCTTTCTGCAAAACCTTATATTGAGTATTCTACCCTTGCAGGGGATGCATACAAAGCTGCCATCAGTTTAAGGCTGGATGAAGCACAAAGATTACTTGTACTTATGGACAGCCGTGAACCCGACAATCTTGCTCGGTTACACATCGAAAACTACATCGACTTTTTTTATTTGTTTGTAAAGGAGGACCAAAAGGAATTTGCTAAAAGAGAAGGCAATAAGTTGCGTAGACTTCAACTTTTGGAAAACGCCAACTTGGAAGTTCCTGAAGCCAGATTTATTCAAGCAGAAATTTTGCTACAATGGGCTTTGATTAGACTCAAATTTGATCAAAAACTAAAAGCTGGAAGCGAAATCTACGAAGCGTATAAATTATTGGAAGCAAATAAAAAACTCTACCCAAAATTCGAAGAAAATAAAAAAAGCTTATCAATCATCCACACCCTTGCTGAATCTTTACCTGGTTGGATTCGTAAAGTGGTTGGGATCAAAGGTTCTATTCAGCTTGGCGAAAAAGAGATAACTGATTTGGTAAAAATTGCCAATACCAAAAAAGATTACTTTTTCAGAGAGGAGGCCATTGCCATCAATGCATACATTTGGTACTATCAGGCAAATAAAAAAAATCAAGCCATACAGTTACTCAAAAATAGTAATCTGGACCATAAGACCAATCCAATGCTGGCATTTCTGAAAGCAAGTCTGGCTCTCAGGCACGGTAATAATGAAGAATGTATCAAATACCTCACTGAAGCTCCTAGAACAAAGGAATATTTGGATTTTGATTATCTCGACTATATGTTGGGGCGTAGTTTACTCTATAAGTTGGATGAATCCTCTGTAAATTATATGAAAACTTTTGTTCAGCAATTCAAAGGCCAACATTATATCAAGGAAGCCTATCAAAAAATTGCCTGGTCTAAAATTGTATTTGGCAATGATCTTGCTGCATATAAAAAAGAAATGGCCAACTGTGCAAAGTACGGCAATACCTTGATTGACGAAGACCAACAAGCCTTGACTGAGTCTAAAGAAAATGCTACCCCTCACCCTATACTCCTCAAAGCACGTTTATTGTATGATGGTGGTTATTATGGTCAAGCGCAAAACATCCTGATTAAAAATGGTCATCTTTTCACCAATAAAGGAGAAGGACCATTGGAATATCACTACCGACTGGGAAGGACGCTTCAAGCTCTCAAAAACTATCCTGACGCCATCACCTATTTGATAAAAACGATTGAATTGGGTAAGAATAATAAAAAATATTTTGCTTGCAACGCGGCTTTGCAAATAGGCTTGATCTATGAAGAAAATAAAAATGTGGAACAAGCCAAGAAATATTATAACCTCTGCCTCAAAATAAAACCCACTGAATATCAAGTAAGTTTGCATCAAAAAGCAAAGTCAGGGTTGGAGCGCGTAAATAGTAAATAATATTATTTGAAAATTTGTCAAACCATCTTTCACTTTATGTTATTTATGGTCTTAAAACATTCTACAGATGGATAAAATTGATTTTTCTGATTTGGAAAGAAACTACCGTGCAAATCTCATCAATAGCGCGACGGGTTGTAAACCAGCTCACCTTATTGCGACAAAATCAGCAGAAGGGAACGAAAACGTTGCCATTTTTAGCTCCGTTGTCCATCTTGGGTCATACCCTGCTCTAGTGGGTTTTATACATAGACCTGTTGGCGATTTCTCCCACACCTATAAAAACATTCTTGAGACTGACTTTTATACCATAAATCATGTCAATCAAGTCATCGCAAAGCAGGCGCATCAAACACATCTCAAATACGCGGAAGATATATCAGAATTTAGCGCTTGCGGTTTGCACACCTCTTATTTAGATAATTTTTACGCCCCGTTTGTGATGGAGAGTAGTATAAAAATGAGTTTGAAGCTGCTTGAAGTAATTGACATAAAGTATAATGAAACAAAATTCATGATTGGGGAAATTATCAATCTTTACGCTGACCAAAATTTCATCATGGATTGTGGCACTTTCTCATTGGATAAGGCTGGTTCTATTGCTGTAAGTGGTCAGGACACCTATTTTAATTTGTCAGCTATTTGAATAATATCAACTTGGAATTATTATCATTAGCATCAAGCCATATCAAGCTTTAAAATGATCAGAAACATTAATCGATGAGCTTTGTTATCTGCATTATTGAGCACTATTTATATAGCCATGGATACACATTATGATTATTCGCGTTAACGTTATTGTATCATTGATTTATAAAATACATCTTCCATGAAACATCGTTTGCTTTTGCTTTTTTTCTCACCAATCCTTTTTTGGGGTTGCTTTAGAGAACCCGCACAAAAAATTGTGGACACTGCAATTGAGTATCAAAATGGCAATCTACTGGATAAGTCTTCATTCTCCTTCCAATTCAGAGACAAAGAATACATTTCTACCCGCAATTCTGGAAATTTTACCTATCAAAGAAAATTTCAAGACAGCGTTGGTTTGGTAGAAGATATCCTGACCAATGAGACTTTTATTCGTAAAATCGATGGTAAAAAAGTTGAGGTCGATCAAGAATGGAAAACAAAATATAGCAACTCAATTAATTCCGTTTTCTATTTTGTTTATCTACCATTTGGGCTCAATGATAAAGCTGTAATAAAAGAATTCCTTGGAAACGATACCATCAACGGATTGAAATATGATTGCATAAAAATAAGTTTTAATACAGAAGGAGGAGGTACAGATCATGATGATATATTCTATTACTGGTTTCAAACAGAAACAAAATCTATGGATTATTTTGCTTACTCCTACCAAACAGATGGGGGCGGCATTCGATTTAGAAAAGCTTATAACCAACGCCGCATAAATAAAGTTATATTTCAAGATTATATCAATCTCAGTCCAGAAAAATCCATAGAGAAATCAACTAAAATTGAAGAAATTCTAGCACTTTACAAAGCAAATAAGTTGGTCGAGTTGTCAAAAATAGAAACCGAACAAATCACCTTTTAATACTCCTCAAAAGCAGATTGAGTAATTTAATTGTTGGCTTTTGAATAGATAAAATTTCATCAAAATATACAGTCTTCCTATTAATTTAATAAAAGGTGAACTTGCTCAAACTATTTTGGCGCCTAGAATTTGATTCCCATCCATATTTTATTATTTTTGACCAACGAAGCCGTTTATAAAATTTTATTTTCGGCGTTTGTATAATTTTGTTTACAGTATCCTGATCTGAGTTAGTTTAAAACTTATTATCAATATCCCTTTTCCTATGAAAAATCAAGAAATAATTCTGTCAAAAGCGTTCAAAAAGCAGACGATTATAGCCATATTCTCCATTTTTTTGTTTCTGCTCGTTTACCTATGCTTATTTTTTCTAGCCGTTGTTTTAACGTTGGTATGTTTTTATCTAGCCTATCAATTAGTCATTATTTCCCCGGGATTTCTGACCTTACTCTTAGGATTGGGATTGATCAGTTTTGGCGTACTTATTTTAATTTTTTTGATCAAGTTTTTATTTACCCGACACAAAACCGATAGATCCAACTTATTGGAAATCAATAGAAAAGATGAACCTAAACTATTTGCTCTTATAGATAATGTTGTGAAAGATGTAGCGACAGACTTTCCAAAAAAAGTCTATTTGAGCAACAACGTGAATGCGGCTGTTTTTTATGACTCTAGTTTTTGGTCTATGTTTCTACCCATCAAGAAAAATCTTTTGATTGGTGTTGGACTAGTCAATACGGTTACTGTGGAAGAATTTAAAGCCATTCTTGCCCATGAATTTGGACACTTCTCTCAGCGGACCATGAAGGTAGGCAGTTATGTGTACAATATGAATCAAGTCATTTATAATTTGCTATACGACAATGATTCTTACCACGCGTTGATTCAAAAATTTGCTAACATTCATAGCTTCATTTATTATTTCGTCATTTTGGCAATCAAGCTGGTTGATGGTATAAAATGGATTCTAAAAAAGATGTACGATTTTATGAATATCAATTACATGGCACTGTCGCGAGAAATGGAGTTTCATGCAGACGAAATTGCAGCCAATGTCACTGGTTATAAACCACTCAAAAATGCATTATTGCGGTTGAATTTGTCTGAGCATGCTTTCAATTCTGTCATCAGTTTTTATGAAGAGAAGTTAGAGTCAGGAACTGTTTCTGAAAACTTATACAAAGAGCAATCCTTTGTGATGTCACTCATGGCCAAAGATGCTAATATTCCAATTTCCAATAATCTACCAAACATTACCTTAGAGTTCATCAATAAGTACAATAAATCAAAATTGGTTATTGAAAATCAATGGGCGTCACATCCAAGTATCGATGACAGGATTGAAAGATTGGAAAAGACCAATATGCTCAAGTCAGGTGCGGATGAGCAAATTGCAAATATTTTATTCTCAAATATTGATCAAACTCAAAGACAAATCACGGCAATGATTTTTGCAAAGCCTGCTTCAGAAAAAAATGTGGCTTTGTTGACTCTCAAGGATTTTCAATCAGAATTTGAGACCAATTTTAAACAAAACGCATTCCCAAAAATCTATAATGGCTATTATGATGTAAAAAATCCATCTTATTTCGTTTTACCTGAAAATCTTGATGACCAAGAAATTAAAACATTAGACGTATTATTTTCTGATGAAATAGTTGCGCAAATCAATCAAATGGTCACATTTCAGTCAGATGTGGAGACCATCAAACAAATAGAAAATGGCAGTCTAGAAATCAGGACTTTTGACTATGATGGTAAAAAATATAACAAAAATCAATGCTTTGCCTTGTTGAAAACATTAACCGCTGAGATGGAGGAACTTCAACTACAGTTTGTAAAAAATGACGAGGACATCTACCGTTTTTTTTCAAGTCTGGAAAGACCCTATACTGGTATATTGAGGAAAAAACAAGAAGATTATTTTGAATTTTTGAATGTGTTTGAAGAAAAAATTTCGGTTTATTACAAAATGTCAGAGCATTTGGCATTTACAAATTTTACCACTCCTGTCGAGCAAATTCATAGCAACTTTTCTGACCTCAAAACAGCAGAAACTCAACTTAAGGATCTAATCAGCGAGCTCATGGAGAGTTGTGTTGACATGCCTGAATTTACTCCTCAGCTAAAAAAAGATTTTGAATCCTACCTTTCGAAATCTTGGACTTATTTTGCTGGTAGTAATTACATCAATGAAAATCTTGACATCCTCTTCAAAGCGATGAACGGTTTTGGCTATCTTTTGAGCAGACGATTTTTCTTTTTGAAAAAAGATCTTTTAGACTATCAGGTTTCTTTGTTGCACCTCAAATCTTAAATTTTCATTTCACGGTAGGTCTGGTTTAAAAAAGTTTCGGATTTATCCAGATAAGTATAAGTTTGAACTTCATTACGTCGTTCATTAAGTCACCGGGTTTGAGTATCTTTGCACCCTATTGATTATTGAAAATGAACTTTTTTTCATGACTTTGCGAAACTTGTTTATCAGATCTACTTTTTTACTTGCTTTTTATTTGGTGAGTTTCACGCCAACGATTGGGCAAGGCAATGTCGTTTTCCATGAAAATGCCATGATTTCCAATTTGATGAATCGTTTTCTAGCATTCAACACAGAACACTCAACCATCACGGGTTGGAAAATACAAATCATATCGACAAATGACAGGAGAGAGATGGATGAAGTCCGATCTAAATTTATCAACCTCTTTCCAGGTATACCTGTTGTGTGGAAACACGTAGTACCCAACTACCAAGTACGGGTTGGGTCCTTTAGAACAAAGACGGAACTTATGGATATGATGCAGGACATCAGGCGAAGTTTCCCTATGTCAACACCAGTGATCGACAACATTGAGAAAAAAGACTTAATAGACTACGACTAATTGGCTACACAAAAACGTACTACTACCTATGACTGGCTATTGATCGCCATCTTTTTTAGTCTTGTCACTATAGGCTGGTTGATGGTCTATGCCTCTACTTATGACGAAAACGATCCTTATGCTTTTTTAAGCATTAACACAGATATTGGCCGACAAACTGCGTGGTTGGTCGTTGCTATCTTTGCCTTTATGGCCTGTATGGCTATAGAATGGAATTTCTGGAATACTTTTGCATATCCGATTTATGGCATTTCCTTGCTGTTACTGATTCTGGTGCTTTTCCTTGGAACAGAAATAAAAGGAGCTCGTTCGTGGTTTGCCCTAGGTCCGGGATCTTTTCAACCTTCAGAAATTGCTAAGCTCGGAACTTGTCTTGCCATGGCTTCTTTCTTGAGTTTCAACAAGTATGACATCAAGGACAGGCGCGTTTTACTTACGGCAATAGCTATTTTCACAGCTCCCTTTTTGCTCATTATGCTGCAGCCAGATTTAGGAAGTGGTTTGGTGTTTTTCTCCTTTTTGATTCTTTTATACCGTAAGGGCTTGCCAGGTGTTTGGTATGCAATTGGCTTTTTATTGATCGCCATTTTCATTTTGTCATTTATCCTGGGCCCTACCCGCGTCATGGTACTTACTTTATTGCTAACTTTTGGCATATTGATGCATTCCTTTCAATCCGATTTACGAGGTATTGGAATTATCCTAGGCGTTTGTGCAGCCACATATCTAGCAAAACTTGGAAGTTTTGAGGCAGGTCTATGGCTCATTCCGGCAATTGCCAACGCTGCAATTGTTTATTTGCATTTCCGTCAAAAAAACTTCAAAATAATTTCTGGCATTGGAGCTTTGGCAGGCATCAGCATTGGGCTGTCATTCATCACTAAGTGGGCTTTTGATCAATTTCTGAAACCTCACCAACAAGACAGAATTAATGCATGGTTGCGGCCAGATTTGTGCGACCCAAGGGGCTCATTATACAATATTCTTCAATCAAAGATGGCCATTGGTTCAGGAGGTCTTGATGGCAAGGGTTTTTTGAAAGGAGAAATGACGAAGCTCAATTATGTTCCAGAACAAGCTACAGACTTTATCTTCAGCACCATTGGTGAAGAACAAGGTTTCATTGGAGCCCTCAGCGTTATTGTACTATTTACCATTTTGATGATCAGATGTGTTGTAATTGCAGAGCGCGCCAGACTGGAGTTTTTCAGAAATTATGCCTATGGTGTTGCAGGCATCATGTTTATACACTTTTTTGTAAATATTGGAATGACGATTGGTCTTATGCCTGTCATAGGCATTCCACTACCTTTCATATCAAAAGGTGGTTCATCACTTGTTGCATTTACCATTTTGGTTGCCATTATGATCAAAATGGACGCATCAAAAAATAGAAATTAAACGCTTTTTATGGGTTTTACAATCATCGCCAAAGATAAAAATAGCAAGGCTCGTACTGGTTTTATTGATACGGACCATGGACGGATTCAAACGCCTATATTTATGCCAGTTGGCACTCAGGGAACGGTAAAAGGATTACATCACCATGAATTGACTGATGTGGTAAAAGCAGAAATCATTCTCGGAAATACTTACCATTTGTATTTGCGACCTGGCACCGAAATTTTACAGAAGGCAGGTGGTTTACACAAATTTATGGGTTGGGACAAACCCATACTCACCGATAGTGGCGGTTATCAGGTTTACAGTCTCAGCGGTATGCGTAAAATCAAGGAAGAAGGCGTGAAATTTCAAAGTCACATCGATGGCAGTTATCATTTCTTTTCTCCAGAAAATGTAATTGATACACAAAGATTGATTGGCGCTGATATCATCATGGCATTTGACGAGTGCACACCTTATCCTTGTGAATATAATTATGCTAAACGTTCCATGCATATGACCCACAGGTGGCTTGATAGGTGTATCAAACGAATGGATGAGACGCAAGCTGTTTATGGCCACGATCAGATTTTTGCCCCTATCGTACAAGGTTCAACTTATCCTGATCTTCGCAAAGCTTCTGCAGAATATATTGCAAATTCCAATCAACGCATCAATGCCATTGGAGGTTTATCTGTGGGCGAACCACATGAAGACATGTATGCAATGACAGAGGTAGTTTGCGAGATATTGCCAGAAGACAAACCTCGATATTTGATGGGAGTAGGTCTACCTCAAAATATTTTGGAAAGTATTGCCTTGGGAATTGACATGTTTGATTGCGTTTTACCTACCCGAAATGCCAGACATGGTATCATTTACACGCCAGAAGGTCTTATCAATATTCGGAACGCAAAATGGAAGGATGATTTCACACCTTTAGATAAATCGGGCATTATGGAATATCCAG
Organism: Bacteroidota bacterium; assembly: GCA_029567325.1. GTDB lineage: Bacteria > Bacteroidota > Bacteroidia > Chitinophagales > Saprospiraceae > JADKBO01. Next base: position 28,448 of record JAKQLF010000302.1, read on the forward strand.
TACAACACTCAATGGCTTACATGCGACATCTTTTTCAAACTGGTGAAGCCCTTGGTCCACAAATTGCCTCTATTTATAATCTTACATTTTTCTTATGGCTGGTTCAGCAAGCGAGAGCGCATATCATTGCTGGTGATTTTGCAGCTTGGAAAGATGAGATGGTAAAGAAAGTGAGCACACGATTGTAGTTAGAGTTCATAAAGTATAAAGTTCATAAAGTTTGAAAGTTTTTGAATAACGTAAAAAGTTTTTGGATTTTAAAATATGTTGAGACGCTAGGCCTTGCGTCTTTACGAAGAAAAAGTTCGGGGAAGATATGCAGAGATGCAAGGCCTCGCGTCTGAACAGGAATAGAAGGGCGGAAAGCATAGCGTCCGTACAAGGTTTATAAAAGCTCACGGAAACCATCGCAGAACATGGTTGCTGAAAAATGATACCTTTTCAGCATGGTTGTTAGTAGCAGATTCCAACAAAAAACAAAGTCAGAAACTTTAGGATTTGTAAATTTGTTTTACAAGTATAAATTTGCAATCATGAAACTGAGTCGGATTCTTTCGCCAATTAAAAATTCCCCCAATCTACGATCTTTGATCGATGAGCTTGAGGTAATGTGGCAAAAGGAACAAGACAAAAGACTAGATTTTTACAATTGGTTAACTCCAGATAAAAAGGCTGAGTTTATAGGTGGAGAAATTATTGTGCATTCACCAGTTGTAAAGAAACATAATGTCATTACAAAGGAGCTATTAAAAATATTGGACCCATTTATTATATCAAGAGATCTTGGCTTTCTCGGAGTTGAGAAAATAATGTGTAGGTTTGATCGCAATGATTACGAACCAGATCTTTGTTTTTTTAAAAAGGAAAAGTCAGTTACATTTTTGGACGATCAAACTATTTTCCCTATTCCAGATTTTATTGTTGAAATTCTATCTCCAAGTACAGAGGCCCGGGACCGAGGGATAAAAAAGGAAGATTACCAATTGAACGGTGTGCAAGAATACTGGATAATTGACCCAGATATTGACACAATAGAGCAGTATCTGATCAATGAAGATGGGGAGTATAATGAGCCCATCTTTTTTGAGAAGGGCTTCATTGAATGCAGCGTGTTACTTGGTTTAAAAATAGATGTAAAGTCTATTTTTCAATAATTTAAAAGTGGTGTGTGGTGAAATGTGGGATGTGAAAAGTTTATAGTAAATAGTGAATAGTTGAAATGTAAGATGTAAGATGTAAAGGTGGGATAAAATACTCCTATTTCCTTCCGATTTCCAATTCCAATAGCTATCGGAAATCGGAACCGGTATCCGGTCAACCGGTTTCCTGTCTCCTTTCCTCCATCCTATCCCGCCCAACTTTCTCTATCCAAAGACCTCAACTGGATGGCTTCTGCCAAATGTTCTATCTTGATGTCTTCACTGCCTGCAAGATCAGCTGCAGTGCGAGCAACTTTTAAAATTCTGTCGTAGGCCCTTGCTGATAATTGCAATCTTTCCATTGCTGTCTTGAGCAAAATATTGCCGGCTTGATTGATTTGACAAAATTGCTTCACTTGGTTACTTGACATTTGGGCATTACAATAAATACCCGGCACATCTTTGTAGCGTTCTTGTTGTAATTCTCTGGCTTTGATTACTCTGGATACAATGGTTTCACTTTTTTCTACCGGGATGTCTCGTTGGGCTAATTCGTCATAACTCACAGGGGTAACCTCAACATGCAAATCAATTCTGTCCAACAAGGGGCCTGATACTTTACTGAGGTATTTTTTTACCACGCCGGGACCACATACACAATCTTTATTGGGATGATTGTAATACCCACATGGACAAGGATTCATCGCTGCGATCAACATAAAACTTGCAGGAAAATCTACAGAAACTTTTGCCCTGGAAATAGTCACCTTTCTAGCTTCCATCGGTTGGCGCATCACTTCCAAAACCTGCCTTTTAAATTCTGGTAATTCGTCCAAAAATAAAACGCCATTGTGTGACAAGGAGATTTCACCAGGTGAAGGATTACTTCCGCCACCTACCAAAGCTACATCGCTGATGGTGTGGTGCGGCGATCTGAATGGTCTTGTAGCTATGAGTGAAGCGTTGGATTGCATCAAACCTGCCACGCTGTGAATTTTGGTGGTTTCTAGTGCTTCCATGAGCGACAAGGGTGGTAGAATTGTAGGCAATCTTTTGGCCAACATGGTCTTTCCTGCTCCCGGAGGACCAATCAAAATGACATTGTGACCACCAGCTGCTGCCAACTCCATCGCGCGTTTGATGTTTTCTTGGCCTTTCACATCTGCAAAATCTACATCGTAACTATTTACTTGCTCTTCAAACAATTCCCGAGTATTGTGTATTTCTGGATTGATGTTTCGAACTCCATTCAAAAAATCAATTACTTCATTGATGTGACTTACCCCATAGACTGCAAGATCGCTCACAATGGCAGCTTCCTTGGCGTTTTCTTTTGGCAAAATAAATCCCTTGAATTTTTCCTTTCTCGCCTGAATGGCAATTGGCAATGCACCTCTGATCGGTCTGATGGTGCCATCCAATGCTAATTCGCCCATGATGATGAATGTCTCTAGGTCTTTGTTCATAATTTGATCATCACTGCTGAGTACGCCTATTGCTATTGGCAAATCATAGGCAGACCCTTGCTTTCGGATATCAGCAGGGGCAAGATTTACGACGATCAATCTTCGAGGAAACTCGTGGCCAGAGTTTTTGATAGCCGCTTCAATTCTTTGGAAACCTTCTTTGACTGCATTGTCTGGTAGTCCCACCATGTGGTGATATTTTTGTCCTTCGGCAGGCCGACCGCCTAAATTGACTTCAATGGTAATTGTTGTGGCTTCAACACCACTTACTGCGCTGGAAAATACTTTTGAAAGCATCTTTCTTAAGGTCTATTTTTCTAAAAATGATTTCGTAATGAAGTAAAATGCACTAAAATAAGAGCATTAGGTTCATTCAAAATTTACCTATAAAGATAGCTTTTGCAACCTATAAACTTGCAGATACACATAGGTAATTTTACATTTGACGAAATATAACGCTCATATGGATCATAATTTTGCCGGCAATGATAAACTTATCATCTCTTGTGATAAAAATTTGTTAGATTTTGACATGATTCACCAGTATTTGAGTCAGGATTCCTATTGGAGTAAAGGAATACCAAGACACGTTGTCGAGAAGGCCGCTCAAAATTCACTATGTTTTGGTGTTTACTTCAATGGTAAACAAATTGGCTATGCAAGAATTATCAGTGATTTCGCCAGCTTCGCATATCTGGCAGATGTTTTTGTACTTCCAGAATATAGAGGACAGGGTATTTCCAAAAAACTGATGGATTTCATTATGAATCATGAAGACTTACAAGGACTTAGGAGATGGATGCTGGCCACTTTGGATGCACATGGTTTGTACCAACAATTTGGGTGGAAGACTATGGCAAATCCAGAAAGGTTTATGGAAGTTCACTTTCCGAATGTGTATCAACCCATTCAATAGGAGATAAGCAAAGCATTGATGCTCTGGCATCGAGCCTCGAGCCTGAGATTAGGACACTTCTAAAAATAGTATATGTGTTATTAAAAAAA
>JAKQLF010000307.1 GCA_029567325.1 Bacteroidota bacterium
GGTTTGTTGAAGACTGATTAAGTATGCATTTTGCATCTGAAGACTGTACAGAAAGAAGAGCCCACATACTCGGATGTCTAGGAAGTCTGAAGCCATTTTGGCAGCTTCAGGGTCGATACCTACCATGACCATCAGTGGATGTACAAATAGCCACGTGCCTATCATAAACAAGGTAGCTAAGCCTGTAGATAGCAGTAAGCCATGCCATAGGGTAGAAAATATTTCGTTGCGGTTTTCTTCGCCTGCTCGCCTTGACATGATGGCAAGTAATGCATTGTTAAGTCCATATCCCAACGCTGAAAATATCAAATAATAGACACCCGTAATCCCTGCCATAGCAAGTTCTACACTGCCTAGATGACCAAGAAAAGTTGCATTGATCAGGTAGTTGATCTCAGGTATCAACTTGGCCATACTGATAGGTAAGGTCAGCAGGATGATACCCCAAACGGAAGTATCTACTTTTAAAGATGTACCGCCTGCCATAGTGCTAATGTTGAATTTTACAAGTAGGACTGATGCCCAAAATATAGTTTTTGACCACGTCGATTTCTATGGCTGTATCTGATCCCAAAAACCCAGAGATCATATCATTTGTCAATGAAGAAGCTGCCAATTCAGTCAACTGTTCCGAAATAGGCATATACGTCCAATGCCATTTTTCTTCGTAATATCCTGAATTCCTATCAGTACCATGTTTGGTATATGGTTGACAAAATCCATATTGACGTGCATTTGCCGAGAGCCATAGGTAGATTTTCAGACCTTCACCGGATTCAAACCATTTATTGTCAAATGAATTGAAGTCCATATCAGTACCCCAATGATGTCTAGATGTACCGGGCATTGAGCTATATTGTAAGATTTTTTTTGCTCGTGCAAAATCATTATTTATATCTACGGCTGCATTCACATTATCTTCGAGAATAGTTTTGCCTGTCCATTTATTTTCCCAAATTCTTTTTTGGTTATCAAAATTCCTAGTGGCTGACCTTATTTTTAGGTAGACGCCATCTTTGGCAGCAGCTTCATACATTTTTATAAAGGCTTCCAATACATCTTTTCGGATATACCTTATTTCTTCATCTCTGTATTTAGCTGGAATACTAGTAAAATCTAGGTGGGTAGATGGATCAAATTTCCCCATCAAGTATGAAGTTGTAAATACGGTATCTACATTACTCTTTGAGATGGTTTTAGTTTTGATATCGCTGATAGAAATAGGATCTTCAGATTTCTGTGCCTTGCAAGTAACTAAACTTAGCGATATTAATGTAAATGCAAGGATAAATTTTGAAGTTCCCATGTATAAAATTTTATGATTTTTGGCTTTTAGTTTTATTTTGAAAAAAACTAGCAATAAATAAGATCAATGAAAAAAGACAAGTCAGCATCATCAATCCATATCTGACTACATCGTCGTGATCCACATTTTCATAGGCTGTATATGTAGCTTTGG
>JAKQLF010000323.1 GCA_029567325.1 Bacteroidota bacterium
CGTGTGCTCTTCCGATCTTTAATAAACAACATGAGCAATTTCTTTCCTGATCAACGATGGACCAGTGGCGGCGAACCAGAACTCGGAGTAGGAATTGTAGTCGAAGTTGGACAAGGTCGGGTAAAGATTCATTTCCCTGCATCTGATGAAAACCGATTGTATTCCATAGAAAATGCGCCTTTGAAAAGGGTGATTTTTAAAGCCGGCGACGCCATTGTTGATGATAAACAAGACCCTCTGATTATTGAGCGAGTTGAAGAGAAAAGTCATTTGTATCAATACATTGGTCAAAAGAGAACAATTTCTGAAGCGAATCTTGGCCTTGTAACAGTACAACATGGAGTCGATGACCGGCTTTTTAGAGGAGAAGTGGACTCACCACAAATGTTTGCTTTGCGTCGCCAAACCCTGGAATTCAATCACCATCGGAGAATTTCTCCGGTCAATGGCTTCGTAGGTGGTCGCATAGATCTCATTCCTCATCAGTTATATATTGCACATGAAGTGAGTAGTCGATACGCCCCGAGGGTTTTGCTTTCAGATCAGGTGGGGCTTGGAAAAACCATCGAAGCTTGTCTCATTTTGCACCGTTTAATCTTGAACAGACGTATTTCCAGAGTTTTAATCTTGGTGCCGGAATCTTTGATACATCAATGGTTTGTTGAAATGTATCGGCGATTCAATTTGTGGTTTCACATTTATGATGAAAATCGGTGCGCTGCGCTGGAAAGTACAGCACCCGATGGCAACCCTTTTCTGGACGATCAATTGATCATCTGCAGCATTGATTTTTTGGCGGGTTCAGAAAAGCGCAGTCAACAAGCACTTGGCGCCGATTGGGATATGTTGGTCGTAGATGAAGCCCATCATTTGGAGTGGTCTGTTGATCAAGTGAGTGATGAATATCAGTTGGTTGATTCCTTGAGTAAAATTGCGAAAGGTTTACTGCTCCTCACAGCCACACCCGAGCAATTGGGTTCGGAAAGCCATTTCGCACGTCTTCGTTTACTGGATCCTGAACGGTATGCAGATTATGAAACATTCAAAAACGAATCAGCAGACAATAAAGAGATTGCCAACATTGTGGAAGATCTTTCTTCGGGTAAAGATTTGAATGTAAAGCAAAGAAAATTATTGACCACCATTTTTGGAAAGCCAAGAGTTGATCAATTGCTTAAGGGAAGTGCTGCTGAAAGGGATCACCTTATTGAAGATTTATTGGACCAACATGGACCGGGCAGGGTTATTTTTCGAAATACCAGAATGGCAATGAAAGGATTTCCAAAAAGGCTAGCCCACATCTCTCCTCTAGAAATTGATGAATACAAAGAAACATGGCTCAAAAGGCTTACCGATGAGTTTGCTGTTGATATGAAAACCTCAAATGCAATACAAAAATTTTGGTTTAAAAATGATCCAAGATTGGACTGGTTGGTGGATCTGATGAAAAGACTTGATGAAGCTAAAGTTTTACTCATTTGTAGCAATAAAGAAAAGGTCCTCGCCTTAGAAAAAGCGATAGAAGACAAGATTAAAATAAAATGTGGTGTTTTTCACGAAGATCTCACCATTGTGCAACGTGATCGCAATGCTGCTTGGTTTTCAGAACCGGACGGTGCAAGATTGTTGATCTGTTCTGAAATTGGAAGTGAAGGGAGGAATTTTCAATTTGCTCATCACTTAGTACTCTTTGATTTACCTTTCCATCCAGAGTTATTAGAACAGCGCATAGGACGTTTGGACAGGATTGGTCAGTCAAAAGATATTCATATCCATGTGCCATATCTGAATGGAAGCCCACAAGTAATTCTGGTGCGATGGTTTCATGAGGGACTGAATGCTTTTGAGGAAAATCTTGAAGATGGCAATGAAATTTCCCATCGATTTAGAGAAGATTTACGCGCTATTTGTTTGAATTACCATGAATCAGATTCGCACAATAAACTGAATCTTTTGATTTCAGAAACTGCGAATTTCCACCAGTCGCTCAAGCAAAAACTAGCAGAAGGTTGGGATCGCTTACTCGAGATGAATTCTTTTCGTCCCAATATTGCTGCAAAGCTAGTGGCACAAATCCAAGCAGAAGATGTCGATAGAAACCCGGAGATCTTTATGACGAAAGTGTTCACTCATTTTGGTGTTGACTTAGAAGACTTGGCACCGCGATCTTATTTACTGCATCGACCCATGACAGACAATGGTGCATTTCAGTCAATAGCTGACGGTGGAATGGCGATTACCTTTGACAGAAAACGGGCTTTGAGCAGGGAGGAAGTCAGTTTTTTGAGTTGGGACCACCCTTTTGTATCGGATGCCATTGATTTGGTTTTGAGTTCAGGTTTGGGTGGAGCTAGTTTTGGAGTGCTTCGTGGTGGCGGAAGTCCAGCTCTACTCTTGGAAGTTATGTTTGTTTTAGAAACGGCAGGAAGTCAAAATGTGTATGTCGATCGTTTCATGCCCAATACACCTATCCGAGTGGTTGTTGATCATTCCGGTAAAGATGTGACAGCTGTTTACCCGACTGAAATCTTTGATCAAAAGGTGACTTCTGGTAACATTGATGACTTGCTCGATAATGAAATGATGGTAGAAACGGTATTGCCTAATATGATTTCGGCAGCAAATAAATTAGCAGAAACTCACAGTAATGCTCTTATCTCTGCAGGATTGAAAAAAATGAACATGACTCTTGACCATGAAGTCAATCGACTGAAAACGCTCCAAAAGAAAAACAAAAATATCAGACCTACAGAAATTGAACAGGCTTTAGAGGAACAGAAAAAACTGGAAGTGATGATAAGGGATGCGCAGGTGCGGATGGATGCAATGATGTTGGTAAGGAAAGGAGAATTTTGAAATATAACACCCCATCTGAAAAATTGAATTTATAATTAATGCTAATTTCCAGAAAAATAGTAAACGTTGGCATAAAGCTCTTTTCCTGCAACTATGAAGTACTTATTGTTTATGGTAAATGGCAAAATGGTATCTGGTCTTACAAGGGAATTATCGATCAAATAACCCTCAATATGTCCAAAAGCTCCACCCCTACTCCACAAAGAATACTGATTGTATTTAGTAAATGAAACTAATTCTAATTCGTTCATTTCATCGAGTATTTGATTGAATTCAATTATATCAATTAAGATCTCTTTTAAAATAGAAGAATAAATCACATCTTTCTCGCTGCATGAAGATTTTTGCGGAAAGCAAACGTTTTGATTGTTGATTTGACTTTTAGAAACTTGATCTGTTGTAAATTGATATAAACTTGGTAGATTACTTACTTTTTTATCTAGAAGAATTAATTCCTCAATTTTAAATTTGTTACCACAGCTAAAAGCCAATATTGCTAAACAAAATATAAATATTTTTGAAATTTTATTTTTCATGAATAAAATTTCATTTCACTTATTCCGAGATTTTGACTTCATTTATAAAAAGGTTATTTTCTCGGAGTAAATTCATAAATACATCATGACGATCATTTCTTTCGAGATATTGGTACAAAGACATTATCAAATCAAAATTTCCATGTAATACCATTCCTAATTCATCTATTAAAAAATTTAGTTGCGTGTCTTCCCTTAGACTAAGTTCAAAGTCATGTTGAAAAGCCAAAAAGTTTTGATATTCGGTATAAACCACAGAATCTGGTTTAATTCGTATTCCAATTATTTCGAATTCGCCAAAAATTTTCTCAAAAGCCTTTATAAAATTCATTTCAATAGCTTTATAAGTATAATACTCATGAATGCCTCTAGTTACAAAAGAGTAGGAAGTAAAATACGAATCCTGGTTATTCATGTGATCGGCAGAATAGGGGTTAATTGAATAACTTGCTATTATGGCTTGTTCATCAATGCCATCCATTTTGAATTTTAGAATATTGATATTACTAAAGGTCTTTAAATGTTTTGAAATCATATATGTGTAAATTTTGCATTTATTCAGGAAAAATTAATAAAGCTATCCCGAAATTGAACAATAAATGTATTTTTTAATATAAACATAAAGAACTCAGATAATTCTATTTTCGTTTTTAATACCTTTGATTGGATTACGGTCATTTTGCCGCGAGCATCGAGCCTTGATGGATGTTTTTTGAAACACAGTATCGAAAGGCATTGCGCCTTTCAACCTTAAGAATTTGAGATTAGTTTCGTGCTGGCATTTAACGGTCCCGTATGGGACAAACTACCGGTAACCAAGCATATACATAGAAGGCTTCGTGCCGTCAGGCACGACATGTAAACGTGTGGAAGAGCCTGTTATCATGTTTCAAATATCTGACTATGGAAGCTGGCCTTTTTGCAGTCAGTTTTCAGTGAGCAGCTATAAGAGGACACCGACGACTGAAAACGAAAAACCAGAGGGAGGAAAGAAATAATTGGAACTTTTTTGATATAATTGTAGTTTGTGCAGTAAATGTTTCAATATGGAATTAAATAATTTAGTTCAAGAAATCAAACGTCTTCCTTTGGCTAAAAGGTTTTTTGTCATAGAACAAACCTTAAAATCCATAAAAAACGAAGAGTTAAGTCAACACATAGATGATGATTTTGAGAATGAAACAGATTTGTCTAATTCAACCTTTTCATTAAGTGAGAAATCTCTTGCTACAGATTGGCTTTCTACAGAAGATAACCGCTGGGATAAAATTTTATAACCCCATGTTTAAGCAAGCTGATATAGTTGTGGTAAAATTTCCATTTACCGATGGTTCTGATTTCAAAAAAAGACCCGCTTTAATAATCTCTAATGAACTTGTAAACAAGACTGGGGACTATCTGATTGTACAAATTACTTCCAAATTCAATAATGATGCCCTTTCGCTGCTTATAGAAGATACTGATTGTTTGCAACCCTTACAACTCGAAAGCTACATTCGAATACACAAAATATCAACTTTACATAAAAGCCTAATTCTCGCCAAAATTACAGAAGTAAAAACTGATTTTTTCAAATCGGTAATTGATAAAATTTTCAGCCTTTTGAGGTATTCTTAACTAGGCTTGAACATAGAATGAAGTCATAGCGGCGAACATCGAGCTAAGAGCATCGAGCTTCTTGTCAGACGATTTTTGAAACACTGTAGCAAAAGGGCTTACGCCTTTCCAATTCTCATATTCGAGATTGTTGCATGTCTCAATTTGCGGTCCCGTATGGGACAAACTATGGGTAACCAAGCATATACATAGAAGCCTTCGTGCCGTCAGGTACGACATGTAAACGTGTGGAAGAGCCGGTTTTCTATTACAAATATTTGGCTAAGGAAGATAGTTTTTGCTGTCAGTATCCAGCTATCAGCTTTAAGAGGAATTCGATGTGAGAAATTTTAGTAATATTGAAGAAATCAGGAAGCTCATTTTTTACTTCTTGTTCTAAATCCATACTTTTCATCAAAACCGTGTTGCCTTATTTTTTCAAGATCTGTGGAATTATTTTTAATGTCCTCAGAGTTCCCCAAAACCCCACTGATATATTGCTGAATATCTTGAAAACAAGTATAAGCATCAGCAATTAATTGAAAATTTAACTCTTTTAAATTTGGGTTTACGATTACTTCTGTACCCAAATTTGACTTTGCGATGTGCCAATTAATAGACCTCATTTTATCTTCTGAGAATAGATAGGCGGGATAAATAAAAACAGGTGCTCCTAAAAGATGGAATAAATCATTGTAATTGAATTCAGATATCATTGGGTTTCTATCTTCAAAACAATCCATCCAGGTTATCTTTCTCCTTTTTCTCCTATTAAATCTATGTCTCCATGTGAGTTCTTCAGCATTGTAAGCATTTTCTTTACTTCTGACATAAGCTATTGCATCTGGCTTATTAAATACAACTTGTTGACTGCTAATTTTATCTTCCAACATTTCAATGAATAAATATCCTACATACAACTTTCCACAAAAACCTATCATTAAATTTGACAGGTAGATTCTTTTAGTGAACTCATTTGGTTTTTTTCCTCTCATCCTGCTGGACTGCCCAAAGACTAAATATTGATTAGCCATTCTTTCAAAATAGTCTGGAAATGAAACAATTACATTTCTTTTGTGTCTATCATAGAAAATTTTTTCATCCGTTCCTAGTGACTGAAGGCCATCGTAATAATCCTTATAATCTGAGATTATTCTCATGATACATATTATCTAAGATGGATTAATTGGAAGATCATTCTCTTAAAATTGTTTTCAACTTTAAATTTATGAAAAAACATGGTTCTCAATAATTGAAAATTATAAGTACTTCTTTTTTTGAATTTCATATTCTTCATTAGTTATCAGACCTGCTCTTCTTGCCTCTTGAAGTTCAGTAAGTTTTCTTGAATTTGCAAATACGTCGCTCGATTCAGAATATAGTGTGGAACCACAGTGTTTGCAAATGTTTGCATCACTTTTAACAAATTCAGCACAATGTGGGCATTTCCTAGTATATCCTTTTTTTGCCATTTTAGCTTCCTCGTTATCTGAGGAAAAAAATGCCATAAGAAGTCCAATTGGTCCCAGAAGAATGCCTAATGCAAATCCTCCACATCCATTGTTTCCCTTTTGACCTGATATCATTGCTCCAATAACTCCTAAACAAATCCAAATAAAAATTAACATAAATTACAATTTATTAATTTTAAATAATCAAACTCCTTATAGTGACCTCACAATAAAACCCACCTACAAAGAACCCTTTTTTTTTCAATTTCTATTTTAAATTCGAAACTTCCAAAGCGGTCATTTCGCATAAAATCAGGAACTCAGAGCTTCGCTGCATGATAACCTACCCTTTCCCTCCATAAAATCTATAATACAACGTCAAAGACATATTCTGACAAAAACCACCAGGACCAGTCCGCATATATTGTGACACATATTGATACCTAAGTGCAACTTCAATTTCACTGGCTTTTTTGAAACTGAGATAACTGAGACCGGCAATCGGAGCAAATTGCGCATCTGCTAACAGGTTGGTTTTGTCCAACTGTTCTTTGATGGGCTCAAGTCCTTGCACTGTCAAGTAAGTCCTCACGATGGTTGCATCAAAACTTGTATTAAAATTAAACTTAGAATTTAATCCAAGATTGAAGTACAAATAACTCTTTTCTGTATTACGAATTGAGTAATCGAAAATGATGGGCACATTGAGGCTTGTCATTTTGATATCAGAAGAGATATCATTATTGTATACCGTTGTATTATAATTGAGATTGGAGGTTAGGTTTTGCAGAGCGACAAAAGGTGAAATTTCAAATGCAATACGGTGGTATCTACCCATGTTTCTAAACTTCAAACTGAGTCCAAAATTTTTATCGAAAGACTTCAAATGCCCTATTTCGTATGGATCAGGACTGGTGGTGAGGTTTTCAATTTCTGCATAAGCTGCAGATGTATAGGCTGCACCAATAGAAGGTCCCCATGAAAATTTCAATTTTCTATTTAACTTGGTGTAATCTGCGACCAGCGAACCTGTCTTTTCATTATAAGCTCTGAATAATTTTGTGAGATCAAGAAAGTTAAATTTGACTGTATTGGATTTATACAATTCCTCATCAATGTCATGCGTGAGCAATTTTAAAGTACCTAATTGCTGGTTCCTGCTGATACCCCCTAAACTAGCTACCGATGCACTTTTCTCATTCAGTACCAACCGATAGTTCGTGCCATTTTTGATTAGTATTAATGTATCCTTCGATTTGTGTACATCAATGGTGCCCTCCATCAAAGTTTGAACAAAAAGACCATCGGCCAATCCACCACTGAGTTTGCCAAAAAGCGGACCTTGTATAGCCTTGGTATTCTTGGGGCTAAGGGTTATTTTTTGTCCCGTAAGGTCAATGAATGAAATTTGGTCTAGATCCGCATTAATGTCTGCATTTATCTTTCCGTAGGTAGTATCACCATTTATGTCTACAAAAAAGCCATCTAGATTTGATTGACCAAAACATACAAGGCAGCTGAATAGAAAACAATTCAATAATAAAATTTTCATAGTTTTTTTTTACAAATATATATCTTTTATTTTTATAATGTGTGATATATGTTGAAATTTTTAGGCAGTCAGTTTTCAGCGATCAGTTATCAGCTTTCAGTTATCAGCTTTCAGCGGAATTATGGGATTGAAAATGAGAAGGACACCTTTGATTGGAATACGGTCATTTTGCTTCGAGCATCGAGCCTGAGGTTAGGACACATCTTTTTTTCTAAATATGTTGTACCCTATCATTATGCTTTCAAATTTATCCAAACCCTCTATTATTGTTTTATTTCCAGGAGGCCTTTTGACGTTGTAAAACTCTTTCCAACCAGCTAGTCTGGCGATTATCCACGTAGCCCATGCTAGTTTTTGTTTAGGATAAGGATTTTGTTG
>JAKQLF010000344.1 GCA_029567325.1 Bacteroidota bacterium
ATTCAATTTTTTGAAGTGCGAAATTACGCAAAGAATGGGAGATTTTTATAAAGTACAGATTTGGTTTTATGACTTTACGCTTTTTGTTTGCTGATGTTCTGATTAAATAGACGTGCTCATATTATGGGTATTTCATTGTAGTGTAAACGGAGCTTGGTGGGAACATCATGCTAGCGTCAATGGAGGTTGGTCGAGCCAAGGTCGGGACAACCATGGCACAATCTTGGGACAACGTCGGGACAACCCTTGTGCGATTTTTGTTGAATTTGGTAGTTTTTACCAGAAAATGCTAATATTTAATTCAAGTAATAAATGTGCACCAGCATTGGTTTTCAATCGTAGAACTTGGTATAAAGATAGTTTTTATAATCGGTATTAAAGAAGGTTTTGAATATTTTTTAAGTAGAATATTTAAATGCTAGTACAGTTCCAAGGTGCTAAGAAATTCGGTTTATCTTTATTAAACTGAGTTGTTTTTAACTTTTGCTCTATTTGTATCAGGAGCAAAATTGTATTATCTAAGCGACATAATTTAATTCAGACAATAAGTTTGAAAATTGATTTCAAATTATTCCTTATTCAATATCTCAAAAGATATTTTGTCTTTATTGCCCCATTGGTCTGTGATGGTTAGTGTATGTTTGCCAATACTAATTTTTAACAGGCAATCATGAGGTGATATTGTGGTTTCGGTTTTATAATCTTCATCAAGAAACCAATAAAGTTTTGCGCCTTTTTCACGGTGATATGCTTTGGCGATTAGGTCGTTTTGTTTGTCTAAGCTTTCTTTTGGGAGGAATATTTTTAGTCCATCATACGGATAAATGATCTTGCAGGCAGATGATGCTGAAGGACAAGATGGATCTTGAGCTGGCAGTCCTTTGTAGTTCATGTTGGCATTTTTGTAATAGTATTCCATGTAGGATGGTAAAACAAAGATTGTGTCTTTTATGATGGTCGTATTTTTGCAATTTTCGGAGACAATGAGACCATCTTGATTAACCATAATTTCTTGATGATATTGGCATGGTTGGTATTTGTAGGATGTGCGATCGGTAGTTATTTTATGTGTTTTTTTGCATAGAGGACCAGCAATTTTTCCTGATTCTTTACAAACGGTGATGATTTCTTTTTTAGCATATTGTGGTTGCGTTTCAAACCATTGATTGTCAGGTAGTAGATTAAAGACTTTAAACATGACAGGTGCGGCTTTTGTAATGCCTGTGAGATCAAATCTACCTTCACCACCTTCATTTCCCACCCATATGGCAACCATATATTTACCATTAAAACCTATGGCCCAAGCATCTTTGTGTCCATAACTCGTGCCTGTTTTCCAAGCTATTTTGTAGTCGGTGCCGTACATTTGCCATGACTTTTCTTCGCGTGGTCGAGTGAGGTCTGACATTGCTTTGACTAGATGATCCATTGTACCTGCTGAAAAACTAAACTTACTTTTACTTTCTATATTCTCTTCATCTATAAGGCATTGGGTAGGCCTGAATGGGTCGAGTTCGCCACGATAATTTTGCGCTAAACCTTTGTATATTCTACCAAGGTCCCACAGAGAAGATTCGCCTCCACCCAAGATGATACTAAGACCATAGTGATCAGCGCCTTTATTGAGATAAGCAATATCGAGTTGTTTGACCAAGTCATAAAAGCTTTGCATTCCTACTGTGTTAAGCACCCTGACAGAAGGCACATTGAGAGATTGGATGAGCATTTCTTCAAAAGGAACTGCGCCACGATATTTTTTATCAAAATTTTCTGGCTGAAAGTCTCCAATGGAAGTGGGAATATCGGCTACGAATTCATTAGGTAGCAATTGTGCGGTTTCTAGGGTATGAGCGTAAAGAAGTGGTTTGAGGAGACTACCATAACTTCTTGGCGCTTGGGCTACATCGACGTAAGAAAATTTGCCATTTGATGCCAAAACATTACCTTGGTATGCTATCAGTTGATTGGATTTTACGTCAATAACCACGGCTGCTATATTTCTGATGTCATCAAGTTTGAGAAAAGATGATTCTCTTTCCAGTAATTCTTCTAATCTGATCTGAATATCATGAGGTATGGTAGATCTAAAGACAGACTGATGAGGATGTTTTTTTGCCAAAAACAGTAATGCATGGTAAGCATTTTGTGGAATAGCTTTAGTTTCTATAGGCAATTCTTCACCAAGATATAATTCTAATTCAGATGCATCAAAGTGGCCTTTTCCGTGAAGTTTTTTAAGCAAAAAGTCACGTTTTTGTTGAAGGATGTGTCTGTTTTTTGTAAGATTGGCAGATGATGGACCATTAGGCATGACTGCTAGAAGTGCATACTCTGACCAAGACAATTTATCTACAGACCTACCAAAATATCTTAGGGAAGCAGCTTTTATTCCAATGGTATTCCCACCAAAAGGAGCAATCTCGCACCATTCTTTCAGGATGGTTTTATCTCTGTGTGTCAAACTATATTTGATAGCTCCTATAGTTTCCTTAATCTTGTTGTACCAATTGCGATGTGCATGTTTGTTTTTCATTCTCATCACTTGCATAGGAATGGTACTTGCACCACGAATAGTTTTACCGGCTTTGATATTTTCAATCATTGCTTTTGTGATGGCTATAGGGTTTATACCGGGATGATAAGAGAAATATTCATCTTCATAAGTGATTATACAATCTGTCAGTTTTTGGGGTATTTTTTCATCCATTGGGAAACACCATTGTTGTTCAGGAGATATAGTCGCTGACAATAATATACCTTCTTTGCTGTAAA
>JAKQLF010000347.1 GCA_029567325.1 Bacteroidota bacterium
GCTAAAAGGGTAGAGATTTTTGAAGTCCCCATTGTATGTTGGCGCAAAGTGGATGGTAGTGTTGTTGCTTTGTTGGACAAATGTAATCATCGCAATGTGCCTCTGAGCGAAGGAAAAATCAATGAAGATTGCATCATTTGTCCATATCATGGTTGGACTTATAATGGAGCAGGACAATGTGTACAAATACCATCTGAAGGGCCGCACACAGATAGAATTCCAAACAAAAAAGTAGAATATTTTCCAGTTATTGAAGAAAATGGATTGGTATGGTTGTGGATGGGTGAAGAAAAAAAGACAGATCGTCGACCGTTCCCAATGCCTACCATGAAAGAAAAGGGTTGGCACAGTTATTACATGACCACCTACTTCGTAAACAATGTGACAGACTTGGTAGAAAATTTTATGGATGTACCGCATACGATCTTTGTACATAAGGGCTGGTTTAGAGATCGGAAGCAAATTCGTATTGGAGCCAAGGTAGAAAGGACGACTGACAGCGTATTAGTGAGTTATGATCAATCCAATGATGCCATCGGGTTTTCAAACAAATTGATGAACCCCAAGAATTTGCCCATGAAACACACAGACAATTTTTATATGCCCAATAATACGCGGGTAGATTACATTTATGGAGCTGAAGAACGAGGTTTTATCATCACCAGCACTTGTACGCCTATTGCACCTTTTTCAACAATAGTATATACGCTAATATCCTACAAATTTGGTTGGATGACGCTGCTTGCCAAAATGGGACTCAACAGTTATACTAGAAAAGTCATCAGTCAAGATGTGTGGATTATGAAATTACACGGAGACAATATTAAAAAATTGGGTCAATCAGACTATCGATCTACCCAATGTGACACCATGCATTTATACATTGAGTCCTTACGTAGCGCTGCAACCAATCGGGAAGATCATCCAGCACCCATTGTCAAAGAAATTGAATTTTGGGTCTGATGCAAACACCTCACAAAAATATTAATGTAAACTTAGAAACTGGCTTGACTTGTCATGTAGTTGATCAAGGGTTGACTTATACTTTAGTCAGAAAATCAACTTTACAGTCTTTCCAAAAAATAAGAATGTATGAACTCATGATCCAAAATTACAATCACATTTCTGAAGATTTATTTTTGGAAGATTTAGATAAAAAACAATTTATCGGCCTCATTCATGATGAAAATCTTGAAATACAAGGTTTTACCACTTATGCCATCAATCCGTCAAATTGTGGTACCGATACTTATAACATCATCTTCTCTGGTGACACCATCATCAATCCAAGACATTGGGGCACTCAAATCATGTCCAAAGGTTGGTCTTACACCATTGGCATGATGATCAAATCCGACGTCAATAAAAATTGGTATTGGTATTTAATGTCAAAAGGGCACCGCACTTATCTTTATTTGCCGCTGTTTTTTAAAACTTTTTATCCTTCACCCTACCCTAGTGAAATTGATCATGAATTGGCTATCATAGCAGATCATACATCGCAAAAAATGTTTCAGGAGCATTGGAAGCAGGAGCTTGGTATTATTCAATTTGAAGAATCTCATGGAGCGCTAAAAACTGAGATGACAAAGGATACATTCAAAAAACGCAATAGTCCATTTATCTCTTTCTTTCTGGATCGAAATCCTGGTTTTGTCAATGGTGATGAATTGGTTTGTATTGTGCCTCTTAATCCAGAAAATTTGATCAGGTCTGCAAAAGAATACTGTGAGTTAGGCTTGAAAGACGATCTAGAAAATGTATCATGAGTTATGCCAAATTTTTCAATCAATTGTGGTTATGGAGCCAGTCAAAAGATCACAAAGAATTTGTTGAAAATCAGCATCGCATCCAGGCATTTCAATTTCAAAAACTGCAAGAATATTTAACCAAAAATGCCACAACAATCTATGGTTCCGAATATAATTTTTCAAATATTTCAAACTACGAAAAATATGCCTCTTCAGTTCCAGTCATAGAAGATTTTGCCGTTTTGAATGATTTTATATCATCCATTGCTGCTGGGAATAATAATGTTTTGACAAAAGAAAAGGTTTTATTTTTTGAATCCACCTCAGGAAGCTCTGGGAGTAGTAAGTGGATTCCATATACTAAACAATTAAAAACTGAATTCCAAAAAGGTGTGGCAGCTTGGCTGGTTGATACACACAATCAAAGCACCAGAGTGTTCAGCGGAAAGTCGTATTGGTCTATTTCACCGCCATTCAAATCAAAAGAAATGACGCCTGGTGGATTACAGGTTGGCATGTCTGCAGATACTGATTATTTCAACCCATTGGATGCTTTCCTCATTGGGCAAATTATGGCAGTACCATCACAATCAATTAAAGCAAAGGATACACATTCATTTTATTATACCTTGTGTTTAAGGCTTTTGTCAGATGAAAGTTTAAGTTTCGTTTCAGTTTGGAGTCCCAACTATCTATTGCAACTAGACGATTTTATACGTTGCAACTGGCTGCAAATTTTAGCTAATTTACCCAAAAGAAGAAGACAATTTTTAAACAAAATCGGCACGGATTTTATTTGGAAAATGATATTTCCAAATCTCCAATTATTGAGCTGTTGGACCGAAGCACAATCTCAATTATGGTTGCCTCAAGTAGCAAAAATCTTGGGTGAAGTCATGATCCAAGGCAAAGGTTTATTGAGTACGGAGGGTGTTACCACAATTCCATATCGAGGGCAAAATGTCTTGGCTTATACTTCACATTTTTTTGAATTTAAAGATCTTGTAACTGGAGAAATTGTACTATTTGATGGCTTAAATATCGGCTCAATTTATGAGGTCATCCTCACTACAGGTGGAGGCTTATACCGCTACAATACGCACGATCAGGTTGTTTTGACATCATGGATGGAGCATTTACCTGTACTGCACTTTATTGCAAAATCAAATGATGTGAGCGATTTGGTAGGTGAGAAAATAAGCCCACAACAGCTTTATCCCATCTTTTCAGAAATTCTTATGGACAATGATTCAGACATTCGGGCAATTTATATGCACCCTATAAAATCCGGAAATCAAGTCATGTATGAAGTCATCCTAGAAACTGATGGTAATGAAGACTTCAGTAGATTTAGCAATATCATTGAAGCTCATTTACTAAAAAACCCATATTATGCCCAAAGCAGAGGAACTGGACAATTATTGCCTCTGCGCATACAAAAAGTCAGGATTGGCTTTACACAATCTTTATTGGAGTTTTATAAAGTTCAAAAGCAAATCAAGGATGGAGATGTCAAATTACCAATCCTTTTTAAATTGAATGAAATATCAGATTTATTAATCAATATGAAAGTAAATGATTGAAATAAAATCATATGATGCTGTTTATGAACAAAGCATTCAAGCTTTGTTTTCCATTCCAGTATCTGGAGACATGGTTTTGAGTTTGGAGCGATCTCCTTCTTACCTGACTGGTGCTTATATTCAGACAGAAACACCAAGGATTTTCTTGTGTGTCCACACTGGCAATGATCAAGTTGTGGGTATCTTTAATATTGGCCTACGCCGAATAATATTTGAGCAAAAAATAAAGGAAGTACCTTATTTCTGTGATCTGCGCATCCATCCAGATTTTCAAAACGGAACATTGCTTTTGAAAATCATTCGTCAAATAAATACACACTGTAAAGACTTGGATCAAATACCAGCAATTACAGTGGTTTTTGCTGATAATCATAAAATGACCTCGATGATTGCACGGCGATTGGTTTCTTCACAAAAAAGTGATACGCCATATTATCATGAAGTCGCGGAAATAGAGACACATGTATTCCGATCTATAAATAGCAAAAAGCATCCATATCACATTCGAATTGCCAATGAAAATGATCTTGACGCCATGATGTCCCTGCAAAAACAAGTCAATGATCAAAAATACACCCCCTATTATGACCTATACAAAATAAAAGAATCTCCTTATTATCAACGACTGAGCATCTCCGATTTCTATCTTGCTTTTGAGGGGGATTCGTTGTGTGGTTTTTGTGGAATCTGGGATTTGAGCAGTATCAAACAGACAAGAGTATTAGCTTATCATGGATGGATGAAGCATTTTAGAACGGTATACAATTATGTGTTACCACATTTCTTCAACTTTCCCATTTTACCTAAACCAGGTGATCAATTAAACACCTGCTCTATACACGCTATTTCGATTCAAGGCCGCAACCCTGTTATTTTCAGGACATTGCTCCATCAAATTTGCGAAGATATAGTTGGTAAGTCCGATATCAGTTTGTTGTGTACTTTGGATGTAAAGGATCCATTGAATGCGGTATTTGATTCAAAAATCAATAAAGTAAGCAAAGCTGGCAAAGTCTATTTAATCAATAACGATTCTACGCTAGATCCAAAATTCCAACAGAGTTTTTTTGTTGTAGATGCTCCTCGCATTTGAGGATTACAGCGCCTTTTCAAGATTTATCTTTGTAATTATCTATACTTTTCCTACACTTATTTACAAAGACAAGCATCTATCTTTGTAAATATCTATACTTTTTTATGACTTATTTACAAAGATAACTATCCATCTTTGTAATTATCTATGTATTTTTACCACTTAATTACAAAGTTAATTTTATATCTTTGTAATTATTTACTACTTATTTACAAAGATAAATGTCTACATATCTAGATAATCATTCAAAATCAGCACAAAATGGTAGGAAGGTCGACACAACAATTGCAAATAAAAAAAATACTGAAAGCCAATAGATCCGCCTTCGTAGCAATAACTGGCCGACGAAGAGTAGGTAAAACTTATCTGATAGAAGAGGCATTCAGTAAAAGTATAAGTTTTAGGGTAACGGGAATTCAAAATGGCGACATCTTCACCCAAATCTCCAATTTCACTCAAAAGATTGCTGAGTATTCTCAAATACCCATTGTGACAATCCCTTCCAATTGGCAAGAGGCATTTTTATTACTCAAAAGTTATCTACAACGATTATCCAAAACCAGAAAACACGTACTTTTCTTTGACGAACTTCCATGGATGAATACTCACAAATCAGGTTTTGTACAATTATTTGCTCATTTATGGAATGACTATTTATCCAAAGAAAAACATTTTGTATTGGTCATTTGTGGATCTGCCACTTCTTGGATTGTCAAAAATATTGAAAATGATAAAGGTGGATTTCACAACAGAATCACCCACTCCATACATTTGAAGCCTTTCACCTTATCAGAAACCAAAGAATTTCTGCTGTCGAAAAAAGTAAGCATTACCGATAACGCCATTGCAGAATTGTACATGGTTTTGGGAGGTATTCCATTTTATTTAGAGCAAATAGAACGTGGAGAAAGTGTCAGTGCAGCAATCAATAGACTTTGTTTTGCAGAAAGTGGCTTTCTAAAAAATGAATATCAAAATCTTTATAAAGCTTTGTTTGACCAACCTGAAAATCATGAAGCCATTGTCAAGGCCTTGGCAAATGCTATTGGTGGCCTTACAAGAAGTGAAATAATCAAAGATTCAAAAGTTACAGACGGTGGGCCATTTACCAGGGCGATCGAAGAATTGATCGTATGCGGGTTTGTGACTTATGAATCTCCTTATGGCAAAAATAAAAGAGGATCTGTCTATCGACTCGCAGACGAGTTTTCACTTTTTTACCATCGTTTTATGGTAAAAGCTAAAGAAAAAGACAACTGGATGCAGCTTTCCACAGGGCAAAAATATAAAATATGGACAGGTTACGCTTTTGAAAACCTTTGTTACAAACACATCGCAGAGATAAAAAGCGCCTTGGGAATAGAAGCAGTCCACACATCATTAAATACTTTTAGACAGGCGGGTGACACCAATCAAAAAGGATTTCAGATAGATTTGATCATTGATCGTGCCGACAAAGCCACCAACTTGTGCGAATGCAAATATTATTCAGAACCTTTCAAAATGGATAAAACCTATGCAATGCATCTGTTGCAAAGGAAATCTTTGTTTAGAGCAGCAGTAAAAACCAATAAAAGTTTATTTACAACCATGATCACCAATCTACCCATCATGGAAAACGCATATGTTTTGGAAGCGGTGGATGTACAACTCACCGTAGATAAATTGATGGTTAAGAGATGATAAATATCAATGTAGGTTAGTATTTGAAATTTAGACAAAAAAAAAAAAGAAGACGTTCAACTTTTTGGCGTCTTCTTTTCTAATGCAATAGTCAATCCCAATGAGTATTATTCTTTATTTTTCATATAGTCTCATCAAATAAATTATGAAAAGAGTTGGGCCACAAGTGGTAGATTTTGGGGTTATAAGGATTTAAATTCACAATCTACTTATATCTTAGGACCCAACTCTTTCTCATCAAATTCCGTAAACCGATAAAAGAAAAACCAACTATCCACTTTTGGAGAAATACAGTTTCTTAATCTTTATTTTTCAATCAGGTTGTCATTATATCAAATCAGCAAAAAATACAGATCAAATACATACAAAGGGCGCAAAACAAGACCATATTGTCATTTTTATCATTTGGCACATGTTCATTCGCTGGTTTCATATTTATTAATCAACTGTTTTATTTTTTAACAATTTTGATAAGACAAAGATGCAGTCTAAAAAACTATGAAACCTCATTGGTTTCACCGATTTTTGTTTTTAGGGGTTTCCCCTAGGTTACATGGTATTTATTACTTCTATTTTTGATCCTGAAAATGAGGTATACTATATATAAGTAATTGCCGTATATTTCGTTCTAAGTAAAAATTAAAAGAAAATGACGATGATGAAGATATTGATAGCAGATGACCATACGATGTTTGTAGATGGAATTGAGTCCATTCTCATCACAGAATCTGACATCGAAATAGTGGGCAGATGTTACAATGGTCAATGTGTTTTGGACACCGTAAAATCCAAAGAAGTTGACATTATTCTTTTGGACGTCAATCTCCCCGACATCAATGGCATAGAAGTGTGTAAAGAAGCACTGAAAATGAAACCCAACCTCAAGATATTGGCAATCACCATGTTTAATGAAGAAAGTTTCGTCCAGGAAATTCTCAATAATGGGGCAAAAGGTTACATTCTCAAAAACACAGGTCGTGAGGAATTACTCAAAGCCATAAGGACGGTTTCTAGAGGAGAGTCTTATTTTAGCAAAGAAGTGACTGAAATCATCATGAAAGGTTTGATGAGCAATCGCAAAGCTGGTTCAAAAAGCACATCTTTATTTCCTAAAATATCTCGAAGGGAAAAAGAAGTACTCAAATTGATCGTTCAAGAATTTACAACCCAGGAAATTGCCGATAATCTATACATCAGCCTCAAAACCGTGGAATCTCACAGAAGTAGTTTGCTCGCTAAACTCAATGCTAGAAATTCAGCAGGATTGGTAAGAGTGGCCATGGAAAATAATTTGATAGATTAAAAAAAGTGGGCCACATCCAGTTTGAATTAACAAATAGCCTAAAATTTAAATAATCAATTCTATTTAAATTACTATTCCTTAAAATGCTTCTTACGCAGAAAAACATTATGTCTTATTGATCTTTCCTAATGCAACTTACGTGATAGGACTTTTACCATGATTGACAATAATCATACTTTTGAATGACCCATATGTATTTACATTTGAGCTGAAAAGCAGTACATTAAATCAGATTACAAATAAAGTTAAGATATGAACCTATTAGCCTCAGTTGCCGACATAATGACAAAAAACCCTGTGACCATCTCTCCAGATGAAACGCTCACTGTTGCCAGCGAAATTTTTGATAAATACAATATCCACCACATTCCAGTGGTATTCGAGGGGGATTTGGTGGGTATGTTGAGCAAGTCAGATTTTTCATTATTTACCACAAAGTTCTCTGATGCAAGTTTTACGCACGTTTTATTGGATGTGAATTTGCAAAATTATAAGGTTAAATCCATCATGACTACTGCCCTAGCGAAACTGGAGGCTTATCAAAGAATAAATGCGGTTCTAGACATATTTAAGGATAACCATTTCCACGCACTTCCTGTTGTAGAAGGCAAAAGGGTTATTGGCATTGTGACTACTATGGACATCATCAAACATTTGGCGCAGGATAATGAGGCTATTAATTCCTATAAATAAAAACTTTATTGATAAGCAAGTTTTTTAAGTGAAAAGGTTGTGCAATCTTGTAAATATCAGTACAAAAAAAGTGACCAATTCTTTTCAAACTGGTCACTTTTAACTCATACAGAATAAGTCTATCTTTGTCTTTTTTCACTCTTAACTCAATAGCGATTCAGTATTTATCTTGGAAAGCAGTTTTCAGAAATTAGAAGAATTGTTTTTACTATTAAATTGAACAACGAGCAATATGAAAAAATGCATCTGGTGTTTAAAAAATGAAGAAAACACTACATTTAATAATTTGGCGCACACAATTCCGAAATCACTTGGCGGAAATTATATTTGTATAAATGTTTGTGATTTTTGTAATAACCATTTTGGCAACAGGGACGGCGAATTTCTAAATGTGGAAGAAACATTTAAAGAAATGTTCAACATTACAAGGCAAAGCATGCGGTTTGTATTAAATAAATTAAAATCCAATAATAATAGGGGCAGATACAAGTCAAAATATTTTCACTTTCCAAATGAATCGTGTTTTAAACTAAAGGCATCATATAGAAATAATTTCTACTTTCAAAAGAGACTTCTTTATGCCTTAAAAAGGGGAATTTATAAGGTATTTCTTGAAGAATTCGAAAGACAATACGGTGATTCTGCAAATGAAAGATTCGATTTTGTAAGAAGAATGGCTAGATATAAATTGGGTGATTATCCACTATATTATTTTCAAAGAAAACATGGAATAATAATGATGATTGAAAATGAGGTGGATTGTCCTTACGTAGTATTTGATAAGTATAATTATTACTATAATAGTGAGACATATTTTGAATTCGAATTTCTTGGGCATTTATTTGGATTTCCGATTAATGAACATTATGAAATAGGGATTGATATTCATTTAATGAAAAGCCTGAAAATGAAAGAAGAATTCTTTACTGGTTATAAAATTGTAAAAAAAGTTAGTGATGTTGATTTTTTATTGACCATAATGAATAAATAATTGCTTCCCATAATTTCTCAGTTTGGAATTAGCAGAAAGGTTATATCTCCAAATTCAACAAATTATATGGTGAAAGCATAATGTAGAAAAGATGGGTTTGGTCAATGTGATACAGAGTGTCCTAAGATTTTAATAACCTCAAAAGTTCTGTTTAATATTTGTACAAGCTTTAGATTGAGGTTTTTATAAAATAATTTTCTCGATACATAGCTTATTTCCCTTTTGATTAAGCAAAACTGCAAAATAAAAACCTTTTATAAGTCCGGTTTCAATGCTTGTCCCCGGTGTTATATTACTTTCTTTATAAACCTCTCTACCAGTAGTGTCAAATAAAACAAGAGTCAAATTATCTTTATAAGATTCTTTGTTTTTAATAAAAATCATTCCTTCATAACTATATATGGATAGATCACTATTACTTGCCAAATTTACATTACTAGTAATTTCTCTATAAAAAGTAAATCCATTCAAACCAAAACCAGAATTCTCAGTATACTTTACAGTTAAAGAATCTAAAGGCTTAGAAAATTTAATTATTCCACTGACGTTATTGGTAGTAAAATTTATTCTATTATTCAATCTTATATAAGGGGTTAATGATACAACTTCAAAATCTTGGTCAAACTCATAAATATCTGGTACCCAAAATCTTATGTACAAATATAAATTATCAATTGGTTTATCAAACTTAATTTTCCAATTGTTTTTGTTTCTTATCGTTAAACTTCTAACAGAATTTGAAAGTGGTATTTTATAAAAAGTTGGATCAGAATAATCATAGTTTTGTAGGATTGTAGTACTTCCAATGTCATGCATTGAATAATAAGTATTCCCTATTGTCCCTTCGTTAGCTGAAAACCAAGAAGCAAATTCCTGCCCATTTACAATTCCTGCCACCATTAGTAAACAATAAATAATCAAATGTTTCATAAAAAATATTTTATACTTACATACAAAAAATGATGTAAATGTACCAAAGTTAAATAAGATTAACATGTAATAATGATTATATTTATGTACAAGGATATAGAGAATACTTTGGTTCAACACGTCATTAAAATAAAAAAAGTGACCCGTTCTCTCGGGTCACTTTTTTTCTATTCAATATATTTCTATTTTCACATTTCATCCGCACTCGGCCCATACACACCAGGAATAGGAATGTCATTCAACCTTAAATCAACGCCAAGTTGTGCCCTGTGGTGAATCATTTGATTCATAGTATGTCGTAAAACACCCATTCGACTCAATTGCATGTAAATGGCCTCTCCACTTTTTAAAGTCCAGGTTTCATCCAAAATATCATCGGAAGCCTCAGCTATATCCATTTTAGCTTGTGCAATGTTTTCATCAAAATATGCAACCAAATCCACATTGCTGTTACAATCCCTTGGCTGATAAGGATTTTCAGCAAAGTCCAAAAAATCTGTTTTCAAAGCCATACCAATCCAAGTAGGTAGATCAGCAATATGTGTTGCCAATGCTTTAAAGGACATACTTTTGGGATGCGGCTGCCAATCTATTTTATCTGAAGGTACCAAGTCAAGCATTTTTCTGGTACCAACTGATTCTTCTTCTACTTCTTTCAAAAATGTCTCCAAGTAACTTTTCATCTTCTTTATTTATTTAATGAGTTACAAAGATGAAAGTGGAGAGTGACAGCCCTTTGTCAGTAGGATTTTGAAAAAATCTTTTTTGTGATTTTTTTTTATGATCTACAATCAAATTGTAGTTGAAAACACGGATTCTTTGGTCAATTTCTCTGTAATTTGGGAAGTGAGGGATAATATCTCCTCTTTAAGAGATTCAGGTTCTAAAATTTCGGCAGCATCCCCAAAAGTGACAAACCATCTAGCAAATCCACACAAGGAAGACGTGAGAAAAGTCATTTCTGTGTAGGACTCAAACTTGCATTCATTTATAAATCCTAAATAATACTTTTGATTATTTAAGTACTGAGCGTGTTTGTTTTCAACTTGTAAAACTACTTTTATCAAATCTTTGTCTTCTTTGGTGAGATTGGCCAAGTAAGTTTTGAGTGATGGATGTTCGTGGATAAAACTATTCTGATTGATACTCGCAGATTTAATTCTATCTATTCTAAAATTGCGGTAATCTTTTCTAGTTAAACAATAGGCAATGACGTACCAATGTTTTGCTGAGTAATAAATACCTAATGGTTCAACATCTCTAGTACTAGTAGATTCATTGTATAAAGCAAAGTAATCCATATGCACCGATCGCTTTTGACCTATGGCATTTAGAATGGTTTGCGTAAATGCATTGCCTGCTTCTTCATTGAAATTATTGAAATTTTGGAGGACTTGTATGTTGTCATCTATCCTATCAATTTGATCTTTTTCCGCATATTTGAGGATGGCTTTGATCTTATAAAGTGCAGATTGATACTTTGAATACGTTTGGTGGTCTGATAATTTTTCCAATAGTTTTTCTGCCATCAGAAACGTGGTAATTTCATCCATGGTGAAAGAAACCGGAGGCAATTTATATCCTTCCGCCAATGAATAGCCTGTTCCTGCCTCACTTATAATGGGTACACCTGTTTCTTGCAAAGATCTCATGTCCCTGTAAACTGTTCTCAAACTGATTTCAAATCGATCGGCAATTTCTTGAGCCTTTACAATCCTTTTGGACTGTAATTGAATGAGAATGGCCGATATCCTGTCTATTCGATTCAAAATTTAGGTTTAAAGGTTTATCAACTAGAAGTAATTTTTAAAATAAGAAATTATCAGCTACTCTTTGTTCGTACAACTTTTTATTGAATGAATAAAGTTTGGCGGGTCTGTGAGAAACATCCGTTTGCAACTCATCGTGGTCTTGCAAAATATTGAGGCTTTTGAGTTTACGTCTGAAATTTCTTTTGTCTAGTTCTACGTCCAAAATGACTTCGTACAATTCTTGCAATTGGTTTAAAGTGAATTTTTTTGGTAAAAGGTTAAAGCCTACTGGTTGTTCTTTGACTTGTTTTTGCAACCTTGAAAGACAAACATCAAAGATTTCTTTGTGATCAAAAGCGAGTGTGTCAACGTCTTTGATATTTCGCCAAATCAAAAAGTCTTCACCTGGCAATTTATCATAGTATTCGTTGAGTTTGATCAATGAATAATAAGCTACGGTTACTACCCTACCCAAAGGATGTCTATTGGTTTCGCTGAAAGTCTGTACTTGCTCTAAGTAAACATTCGTAAGACCAGTACGCTCTTGTAAAATCCTATTGGCAGCTTGATCCAAATTTTCACTTGGTTGCACGATGTCACCAACCAAAGAATAATCCCCTTCAAAAGGAGGCATATCGCATTTGGTCAAAGCCACAAACATATCTCTAGTCGTGTACCCAAAAATGACGCAGTCTACCGACAAAGCCAATTTGTATTCTACATTGATTTGACTGATCCAGGAATTTATGTTTTCCTCTACGCTCTTATTTAATTTCATTGGCACTTAGTGTCATTTTGGTACAAATATAGACAAAGCTTTCAATACGTGATTATCCAACATTCAAGAATAGAAAAAACATGATTTTATCGTCAACTAAGTGCTAAAATGTTAAAATTTAAAGAAATTTAAATTACTTAAAAAGCTACGCCTTATTCTAAGTAATTAAAAAACAGCAACTTACATTTCGTTAATTCAATTTTAGAAGAATTATTACGTATTTTTACGTATTTATTGTAGCTTAATTAAGATTTAATACTTATTTTTGGATCATAATAGCTCAGGGAGTCCACAAAAGTGACCTTGAAAATACTGAAAATGTTTGACATAAATACGGAGAAATGAAAGTAATTGTCGTAGGTAATGGAATGGTTGGATACAAATTTTGCGAAAAATTAGTTTCTAAAACTACTTATAAAAAGGAAAATTTTGAGGTTACTGTTTTCGGCGAAGAAATGAGACCGGCATATGACAGGGTGCACCTCAGTGAGTATTTTCTCAACAATGATGCTCGATCACTCGAACTGGCTAATCAAGATTGGTATGCAGAAAACGGTATTGATTTGAAGTTGGGCGAATTGATCAAAAAAATTGATATTCAAAATAAAACAGTAGAATCTCATAAATCTGAAATTTATGATTTTGATAAACTAATCATCGCAACAGGATCATATCCTTTTGTGCCAACGATCGAAGGTGTAGATAAAAATGGGATTTTCGTTTACCGCACCATTGAAGATTTGGACCAAATGATACGTTTTTCTGAAAAAATAAAGTCAAAGGGAAAAAATAAGGCTGTGGTAATTGGTGGCGGGCTTTTGGGACTGGAAGCTGCCAAAGCCGTCAAAGATTTGGGGCTAGAAACGCACATTGTGGAATTTGCATCGGTTTTGATGGCTCGCCAATTGGACGCTCGAGGAGGTGACGTGTTGAAGTCCAAAATTGAAGAACTTGGAATCACGGTTCACACTTCAAAAAATACAAAATGTTTTGCCGGTGAGCACGATGTCGAAAAAATGCACTTTACGGACGGGAGTGAATTGGACGCAAACATGGTCGTCATTTCGGCGGGCATAAAGGCAAGAGATGAAGTAGCCTCAGCGGCAGGTTTGGAATTAGGTCCTCGTGGTGGCGTTTTGGTTGATGACAAAATGCAAACTTCACACCCTGATATTTATGCCATTGGAGAAGTAGCAAACTTTTTGGGCTTCACTTATGGGCTAGTAGCGCCTGGTTACGAAATGGCAGAAATTGTTGTCAGTCAATTATATGGCGAGACCAAAAGCATGTTGGAATCTCCCGATATGTCCACCAAATTGAAATTACTCGGAGTCGATGTAGCTTCTTTTGGAGATGCTATTGACATTCATCATGAGCACACTCCCATCATTTTTGAAAACAGACACGAAAAAATTTATAAAAGGGTCAATATTTCCGCAGATGGCACTAAGTTAATGGGTGGAATTTTGGTAGGCGATGCAGCAGAGTACAATATGTTGTTACAAATTTATAAGAACGGCATGTCACTCCCGAAGAATCCAGAAGACCTCATCTTGGGTTCAAGAAATGGGGCAGAAAGTTTAAATGACGTAAGTGCTCTGCCAGATGCGGCGGTTATCTGTTCTTGTGAAAACGTAAATAAAGGAAAAATTTGTTGCGCAATTACTGACGAAGGATTTGATAATTATAAAGCCATAAGCAAACAGACAAAAGCGGGAACAGGATGTGGAGGTTGTAAACCAATGGTCCAAAATATATTAGAATCTGAACTGAAGAAAATGGGGCGAGTGGTCAAAAACACCATTTGCGAACATTTCCAATATACCAGAGCTGAATTATACGACATTGTAAAAATCAAGGGAATTACAGACTATGATGAGGCACTGAACACTATTGGGTTGGGACATGGCTGCGAATCGTGCAAACCTGCATTGGCTTCCATTTTCGCCAGTTTATTTATGGAAACGGCCAATAAACAACCTGCCATTCAGGATTCAAACGACAGATTTCTTGCAAACATTCAGCGAAATGGGACCTATTCTGTAGTACCAAGGATTCCAGGCGGCGAAATAACTCCAGAAAAATTGATAGTCATTGGTGAGGTGGCTAAGGAATACAATTTGTACACCAAAATAACAGGTGGCCAAAGAATAGATCTATTCGGTGCACAACTCAATGATTTACCTGCAATTTGGGAAAAGCTCATCATCGCTGGATTTGAAAGCGGGCATGCTTATGGCAAAGCATTACGGACAGTTAAATCTTGTGTTGGTTCTACATGGTGTAGATTTGGTATGAATGACTCTGTTTCGCTAGCCGTAAAAATAGAAAATAGGTATAAAGGTTTACGAGCTCCACATAAGTTGAAAGGGGGTGTTTCTGGTTGTATCAGAGAATGCGCTGAAGCGAGAGGGAAAGATTTTGGCATCATCGCCGTAGAAGGCGGTCTTAACTTATACGTGTGTGGCAACGGTGGAGCAGATCCCAAACATGCAATTTTATTAGCTACAGGGTTGGACGAAGAAACTTGTATCAAATACTTAGACAGATTTCTCATGTTCTACATTCAAACTGCGGGTCCATTGATCAGAACTGCAC
The DNA here is from genome assembly GCA_029567325.1 of Bacteroidota bacterium. Classification (GTDB taxonomy): domain Bacteria; phylum Bacteroidota; class Bacteroidia; order Chitinophagales; family Saprospiraceae; genus JADKBO01. Next base: position 15,155 of record JAKQLF010000347.1, read on the forward strand.
CTTGGCTTGAAAAAATGGAGGGCGGAATTGAATATCTCAAATCAGTAGTAGTTGATGATAGTTTAGGCATTGGCACTGAACTTGAAGCTCAAATGGAAAAATTAGTAAGCGATTATGCTTGTGAATGGAAGGAAGCCATCGAAAATGACGCTATTCGTAAAAGATACAAACACTTTATCAATTCTGAAGAACGAGACGAAAACATCGTTTTTGTGCCATTGAGAGAAATGAAAATGCCCGAGCCCTGGAAATAAATTTTAGACCTAAAAGAAGACAATCATGCAAAATGTATTAGATAAATATGAGTCCGTAATGGAAGAGAAAGTTACCTATTGGTATCCATGTGGACATGTTGAAGATTTTCCAGAAAATGCTGGTGCATGCATCAAATATAAACATGCACAAATTGCTGTATTTTACTTTGCAAGAATGGGAAAATGGTATGCCTGCCAGAATTTATGTCCCCACAAGGTAGAGATGGTACTATCCAGAGGCATGATAGGAGATGCTGCTGGGATCGCCAAAGTGGCTTGCCCCATGCACAAACATAACTTCTCTCTCGAAGATGGCACCTGTCTTACAGCTGAACTGCCCGCCATTGCAACCTATCCCGTAAAAATTGAAAAAGATCAAGTATTAGTAGGTTTTAATTTTTAATGCCGTTACCAAATTATTCAAAAAACAAAGATGCAACCATTAGAAACACATAAAAGTACTTGTTCTTACTGCGGTGTTGGCTGTGGAGTAACTGTCGATAAATATTCCAATGGCAAAATTGGTGTGAGTGGTGATGAAAGTAATCCTGTAAACAAGGGAATGCTTTGTTCTAAAGGTATGAATCTGCATTATACGTTGATGGATAAAAGTGACCGGCTTTTGCATCCTCAAATGCGTTGGAGTAAAAATCACCCTTTCCAACGCGTGAGCTGGGATCAGGCATTGGATAGAACTGCCATGATATTCAAAAAAATGATTGCGGATCATGGACCAGAATCAGTTGCTTTTTATGTTTCAGGACAATGCCTTACAGAAGAATATTACATCATCAATAAATTGGTCAAAGGCTTTATTGGCAGTAATAACATTGATACCAATTCCAGACTGTGTATGAGTTCCGCAGTAGTTGGGTACAAAGACACATTTGGTGAAGATTCTGTACCTCTCTCTTATGACGACATTGAGTTGGCAGATACTTTTTTTATTTCAGGTGCCAATCCCGCGTGGTGTCATCCTATTTTATTCAGAAGAATAGAAAAGCACAAAGAGAAAAATCCCAATGTAAAAATCATCGTAGTTGATCCAAGGGTAACTAATTCAGTTGCGCTAGCGGACACACATTTGCAATTGACGCCGGGTACAGACACTGTGCTGTACAATGTCCTCAACCGTTTGTTGATTGAAATGGGTGCTGCGGATTATAAATTTATAGACAATCACACAGAAGGATTTGCGGAATATAAAGACCTCATTTTTAAAACCTCATTGAGAGAGGCCGCAGAAATATGTGGTTTGACCCAACAAAGCATAGTTGATGTAGCGCAGCAAATGGCCAGATCAAAAGGTTTGATTACCATGTGGGCAATGGGTCTCAATCAAAGTGCGGTAGGCGTGGATAAAAATTACGCGCTGATCAATATTTCGTTGATTACTGGAAAAATTGGAAAACCTGGAAACGGACCTTTTTCTCTTACGGGTCAGCCCAATGCCATGGGCGGAAGAGAAGTTGGTGGTTTGGCCAATATGCTCACTGCCAGAAGAAATTTAAATAGCGAATCCGACCGATTGGAAATTCAAAAGTTCTGGGGTGGTGGACCAATCTCCCCTAAACCAGGATTCACAGCCACAGAAATTATTGATAAAATTCATGAAGGAGTGGTGAAAGCCGTTTGGATTGTTTGTACCAATCCTTTGGTAAGTCTCCCTGATCTCAATCGAGTCGAAAGTGCGCTCAAAAAAGTAAAATTTTGTGTAGTGCAGGATATATCCAATCGGTCAGATACCACCAAGTTTGCAGATGTTTTATTTCCTGCTGCGGGTTGGGCCGAGAAAGCTGGCACTATGACCAATTCAGAACGCAGAGTAAGTTATTTGCCAAAGATTGTAGATGCTCCTGAAGAAGCACTTTCAGATGTGGAGATCATATGGCGATTTGCACAAAAAATGGACTTTAGTGGATTTGACTACACCAATGTGAGTCAGATTTATAATGAATATGCCTACCTTACAAAAGGTACAAACATTGATGTTTCTGGCTTGAGTCACGAATTATTGGCAAAGAAAGGGTCTGTGCAATGGCCATTTAGGAGTGGCGACTTGGTAGGTACTCCCAGACTATTTTCTGATCTTCAATTTTATACCCCATCTAAAAAAGCCATTTTCAACAGCCCAAAATCTTCGGAAAAGACATGGACAAAAACAACCAGAGATTATCCACTTATTCTTACCACTGGCAGAGTTCGTGATCAGTGGCATACCATGACCAAAACTGGAAAGGTCAATAAATTGACGGCTCATATTCCAACTCCAAAACTAGATATGCATCCAATTGATGCAGCTATCAGGAATATAAAAAATGGGGACATTACGGTAATTTCTAGTACAATGGGTGAAGTGAGGTGCAAAGTAAATGTCACCAAAGAGGTCAAAGAAGGAGTGGTTTTTCTACCCATGCATTGGGGTAAAATATTAAATAGAAACAACCTTAGAGCCAACAATCTCACCCAGGCAGTTCTTGATCCAAAATCCAAACAACCTGAGCTAAAGTTTATGGCTGTTGAGGTGCAGAAATATAAAAAGCAATTTGAAAAAGTTGTGGTAGTAGGTGGTGGTGCAGCGGCCTTCAGGTTTACCCAAACTTATCGCGAACTCAATACTCATGATGAGCTTTTGGTTTTCTCAAAAGAGGAAAATGCATTCTACAATCGAGTATTGTTACCTGAATACCTCAATGGTCAGCTGACATGGGAAGAACTTCAAAAAATAAAGGCTGAGAAAATTAAGCAACAAGGTATTTCTTTGAATACTGGAGTCAGCATCGAACACATTGATAAGCAAAATAAAGTAGTTATAGATAGCAATGGCAAGGAACACAGTTATGACAAGTTGGTTCTGGCAACTGGAGCCAGTCCATTCGTCCCTTCAGAGGTTCCAATGCATTACAAAGGAATATTTACCATGCGGTCTAAGCATGATGCAGATAATTTGCGCAAACACTTAGACAGTTCAAATGTGGACCGGTCTCAACAACAAGTCCTCATTGTTGGAGGAGGTTTACTTGGTCTTGAAGTAGCATCATCGTTGAGAGATATGGGCGTGCAAGTCATCATTGTGCAAAGAAATAGTAGATTGATGGAGCGTCAACTTGACGAAATAAGCAGTAAAATTCTTGCAGATCACGTCATTGATAAAGGTGTACAGATATACTTTGATGATGAAGTCTACACTATACTGGAAGAAGAGCAACACCAATTGTCAGTAAATCTGAAAAGCGGAAAAAACATACTTTGTGATGCAGTGATTTATGCGATTGGCACAAGGCCAAATACAGAACTGGGTAAAGTGGCGGGATTGAAAACGAAAAGGGGAATTGTTGTGGATGACTTTTTACAAACATCTGATGAGCACATTTTTGCACTTGGAGAAATTGCAGAATTTGAAAATAAACTATTTGGAATTACATCGGCAGCTGAAGAACAAGCAGATCATCTAGCTAATTTTCTCAATGGAGATTTTTCAACTCCATATAAGGGCTCTGTTTTTATGAATATTTTAAAATTCCATGATTTGGATCTTTGCTCCATTGGTGAAATAGAGTTTGACACAAAAGATGACCGCTATGAAGAGATTGTTTTTCTAGATCGATCTGAAAGATATTATAAAAAGATATTCATCTACGACGAGAAAATGGTCGGCACCATCCTTATAGGCGACAAAAATGAATTTGCAGATTACAAGAATTTGATTCAAAATCGGATCGAATTATCTGATAGAAGATCGGATCTGCTTCGTGGAAAGTCAGACAAGCCAGAACTCAAAGGAAAATTGGTCTGTTCGTGCAATCAAGTAGGAGCAGGAAACATAACTGATGCTGTGCATAAAGGGTGCAGAGATCTATCATCACTCTGCGCAAATACTGGGGCTGGATTGGGTTGTGGTAGTTGCAAACCAGAGGTTAAAGAAATTTTAGAAAATGTATTGCTCAGTGAAACTGTGAGCATATAAATCCGTGAGATCATGAAGAAAAGCAATGACTTATATCGCATCCTCATTAAAGGTGGTGTGCTTTCGCCCAATGAAATGAAACAAATTGTAAAAATGGGTAAAATGTTGCACCTGGAAACGATTTACTTTGGCTCCAGACAAGATATACTATTGCCAAAAGTGGAACACATTGATAAAGTCATTGAGCAATTTCCAGAATTAGATATCAACTTCGTTGCTGATAGGAAATTCCAAAATGTGATGAGCAGTTATGTAAGTGCCAATATTTTTCAATCAACCACTTGGCTCAAAGGCGCGACCTATTTGTACATTCTGAGCAACATCAAAACCAAACCAAAACTCAAGATCAACATCGTAGATCCCAAACAAAAGCTTGTCCCTCTCATTACCGGAGATCTCAACTTTATTGCATCTGATATTGATGATTATTGGTTTTTGTATTTGCGGTTTAAAAATGATCCCAGCCTCAAAAGGTTTCCGGTATTGGTATTTAGCTGGGATATTCCAAAAATCATTGAACTCATAGAAATCGAAATATTTGAAGAAGGCACTGGAAGTGTTGATGTATTATACACTGAAATCATTTCAAAATTTGAAAATTGCAGAGCCATACATAAAGATTTAACAGTTCCTTTTATTCCTTTCCCAAATTACGAAGGAGTAAATCCAGAGGGTCTCGACTCCTATTGGCTTGGTCTTTATTGGAGGAACAATAAATATGATTTAAATTTTCTTGATGCCATTTCAGACTTTTGTCTCGACTGGAAAGTTGGTAGATTGTGTCTCACTCCTTGGAAATCATTCATCATCAAAGGGATACCAAAAAATGCTGTTTTTGCTCTCGAAAAGCTTTTAGGAAAATTCGGAATCAATGCCAGACATTCTAGCCTGGAACTCAATTGGCATCTGCCAGTGAACGTGGATGATGCCCTTGACTTAAAGAAATTCATCGTCAGAACATTTGACCAAAATGACATATCAACCAATGGGCTTACTTTTGGCATCAGTCATGGAAACGACAACATCTTTTTTACAGCCATTGTCATCAAAAAATATGAGCCACTGAAAACTTTGGAATCTATCATCATCAGGCCCACTTATGATATACTGTATTCTGAAAGTTTTGACCCAAACAAACAGGATTATAAAGTTTATGCCCAAGATGTGGATAAAATGGAATTACCTGGTCTGCTCATCGAATTGAGCAAATTATACTTTGACCAATTACAAAGTACTGGGTCAAGTCTCGACCTGGCACCTGTTCCAGAAAGCAAAAATAAATTGGTTCATTCTATTTTTCAATGCCCCACTTGTCAATGCATTTATGATCCAGAATTGGGAGATGAGGCCAATGGTATCCCTTCAAAAACTAAATTTACAGCTCTTCCAATAAATTATTCTTGTTTTATTTGCGACACTCCGAAGGATCAATTTATTGAAGCAGAAGCACATACGATCTATAATTGAATGTTAAATACTGATAAGTATTTTAAAAAAACAAATGTGTTGGATAGTTATTGAAGTAAAATTCGTTTCTTTGCAGCATTGACAAACCATAAGCTATTTAAAGTTATATGCTAAGTAGGAAGAGTGTCAGGATTAAAGTAATGCAATTACTTTACATGATGAACAGAGATGAAGATCTCAAACCCAAAGATATAAGTAAACTATACTGGGACAATATCGACAAGAGTTTTGAACTGCTGATGTTCAATATCTATTTATTGATCAACATCACTAAGTACTCCTTAGATGATTTTGATAAACGTAAAAACAAATACTTACCAAGTGATTTGGACAAAGCCTTCCGGCCAAAGTTTTGTGAAAACGATCTGATTCATTATTTAGATAATAATAGAAAACTCAAAATTGCCTTCAGGAAATATGGCTTTGAAAACAAAGTCGATTTCGATTTATTGAAGAAAATTTACTACGACTATGCCAAAGAGCCTGGTTATCTTAAGTTTTTGGCAGAAAATTCTGATCACGAATCTTATGTTGAAGTTTTACTTGATTTGTACAGGTACGCAAAAAAAGTCGATGCTTATGTTGAGATCGTAGAAGATAACTACGTCAACTGGGAAGATGACAAGTCTGTTGTGGTCGGTGCAATGAAAAAGATAATTAAGGAAATTCCCGCAAAAACGGACGACTTTTTCCTTACCTACTACCCTGATGATGAGACCATTAAGGATTTTGGTGAGCAATTAATTACCAAAACTATATCTGAAGATTCTAAACTTTTTGAAATCGTTTCACCCACTTTTGAAAATTGGGATAGCGATAGAATTGCAGTCTTAGATATGATCTTATTAAAAATGGCTGTTTGTGAATTTTTGTACTTTGAAACAATTCCAACAAAAGTAACGTTAAACGAATATGTTGATTTGGCTAAGCTGTATAGCACTCCAAAAAGTAAAGAATTTATCAATGGCGTGTTGGACAGAATAGCAAATGACTTAGCTACTCAAGGCAAAATGGTAAAGTCTGGAAGAGGCTTACTTGAGTAATTAATTTCTGGAATGATTTTTGATCCACGCATTACATGAAGAAACTGTTATTGATCTTATTATCAAGTATTTCTGTCTCGCTTTCAGCGCAAGATGCAGTAAAGAAGACGGTCATTCTGTACAATGTGGTACCTCTCGACGTAGATCTGGCCCCAGATGGAACCATAATTTCCATCAATGGTAGAGCAGATGAATATTTCACAGGTTACACGCTCGTAAAAGTCAATCAATACTTAGACCCCATGTTGGCCAATTCATCTGAATTTTTTACACCACCAGATGATTATCAAGTCACTACAAAGGTTTATAATGTTGAATTCAGAAATGATTTAGCAATTCTTACCAGACCTTCTATTGTAAACATCGACGATTTAGTCACACAAATAGCCTATAATTCTGGTCAAAAAATCATGTTGACTACTTATGAGGTGAAAAATGCGGAAGAAAAATTACTTCTGGAAAACCGATTGAAAACGGTTTTGATGTATTTGGAAGTAAAAGGTGTTGCTAAAGCCCAAATCGCGATCAATGAAATTCCCCAAACAGTGAGGAAGAGTCAGATTATAGCTACTGTTATTCAGTAAGTACCTACGCTTTTACCTTTAATATTGATTTTACTTCTTGAGCAAGTCTGATAGCTTCTGGCAATTCATTGCTCATCACAGTGACGTGGCCCATTTTCCTGAAGGGTTTAGTCGTCGTTTTTCCATAGATGTGAGGATAAACGCCTTTCATGCCCAGTATTTCACCAAGACCTTCAAATACGGGAATTCCAGCATAACCTTCTTCTCCTAATAAATTGACCATCACAGACGGTTGAATCAGATCAGTTTCACCCTGCGGAAAGTTTGAAAGCACTCTGATCAATTGTTCATACTGGGAAGTAATACACGCTTCTATGGTATGGTGGCCAGAATTATGAGGTCTTGGTGCTACTTCATTGATTAATATATTTCCATTCACATCCTCAAATAACTCCACAGCCAATAACCCATAAATGCCCATTTGCTCAGCGATGCCACGTGAAATTTCAATGGCTTCTTTTTGCTTTGCTAATGATAAGTTTGATGGTGAAAATAAGAACTCTACTAAATTAGCTGTTGGGTGAAATGACATTTCAACCACAGGAAAATGGCTGATATTTCCGTCCCTTCCTCTACAAACAATTACTGCAATTTCTTTTTGGATCTCGACCAGACTTTCAACAACGGATGGACCATGCAAGAGATTTTGAAGGTCATCGATCGTTTGAACGACATGCACACCTCTGCCATCATAGCCCCCTTTTCTCACTTTTTGCACAAAAGGCAATGCCAATTCACCAGATTCAACCTTGTCTTTGATTTCAGCACCATCGCACAATATGAAAGATGACGTTGGTAAATTGTGCTCCTTGTAAAAATTCTTTTGAAGTCCTTTATCGGCGATGATGTCCAAAATATGTGGTTGAGGAAAAATTACCTTACCCTCTCTTTCCAAGTCATATAATGCCTCAATATTGACGCTTTCTATCTCAATGGTAATTGCGTCAACTGTACGTCCAAATTCCATGACATGGTCATAATTTGTAAAATCACCCTCTTGAAAATAAGGCCAAATATCAGGGGTTGGAAAATCAACAGACTTGTCCATTACACTTATATCAATATCAAGTGGAATGGCTGCTTGCACCAACATTCTTCCCAATTGACCACCACCAAGAATTCCAATTTTCATAAAACAGCGCTATTTTGCTTAAACCATAAAAGTAATAAGATCAACTTAAATCCGATACTCAAATTTGACCAAATCTATATTTAAGTTTTGTTTGTAGCCGACCTGTAGACTTCAAACAAAACAACCGACAATATGATCAGTCCACCTATAATTATATTTCCTGCAGGGAATTCACCTAAAACTATCATCCCTAATAGAATTGAATACAAAGGTTGTAAGGAAGCTAAAATACCAGCTTGACCAACACTAAAATATTTCAGGCTTGTCACCATAAAACCATGGCCAACTGCTGTTGTCAAAACTCCCAATATCAATAACATTGTCCCGTTGTCAAACATTATTGGATATTCATGCTTGTCAATAAAAGGCAATAACAATATCACAACTACCATTGCTTGAAACCACAAAATTTTATATCCGTTGTATTGGCTCAAGATCTTTTTAGAATATATATTTCTGATGGAATAAGCCACTGCGGACACAATTCCACTTAAAATGCCAAGCAACATTTTTGAAGATGGTTGTGGTGGTACCAATAAATACACTCCAAATAAAATTGCAAAGGCTAAAATAAGGTTGATGGGATCAAATTTGGTTTTCAATAAAATAGGCTCCAATAGAACAGTCCAAATAGGATAAGTAAAAATAGTAATCACGCCAATGGCAACACTTGTTTGTTCGAGGGAAAAAAAATATAAAACCCAATGAATGGCCATCAAGCAACCACTTCCAATAAGTATGAACAAATCTTTTCTGTTGAATGAAAAATCACTTTTTAACGCCAAAATAAAAAGCGTCAATGTGATGAATGCAATTGAACTCCTGCCAAAAATCCCCAATTTGGGTGCTATATTCATGTACCTAGCAATGACAGCACTTGTACCAATAAGCATTGTGGCAGTATTCAGAAGCAGTACATGCTTCCATTGGAATGTCTTTTCTAAAGCCATCAGGACGGTCAATGTTGAGGGCGCAAAGGTAAATAAACTTCAATGGTAACAAACCCATTCATTTAATTAATCAATTCTTAACTATTGCCTTTTAAACGCAGTCGTCTCCAATGTATCTAAGATTCAATATTTATTAAAAACTAAAATAATAAAAATGAAAAAATTGAAATTTATTGTCGCTGCCATCGCCTTAGTGTTTCTTGGTACAGTAACTGTTAATGCACAGGTCGAAAGTCCTAAGCCAGAAATTGCAAAGGTTGAAAAACAAAAAAAGGAAAGAAATCCTGAAGAAATGTCTAAAAAAAGACTCGAAAGGCTGAAGACGGATTTAAATCTTACTGAGGACCAGGTCAAAAAAATTGAGAAATCTGACGCTGCTTTTAAACAAAAGTTGGAAAGCCAGAGAGCTGCTTTCAAAAAGATGGCTGAAGATCGCGATGCAGAAATGAAGTCCATACTTACTGATGAGCAGTACGCCAAACACCTGGAACGCAAAAAAAACATGAAGGGAAAGATGAAAGAAAGAGCAGGTAAAAGAGGCCAAATGCATAATCGTGGCCAAAGACCTCAACAAGGAAGTGGTGGTCAGGAAAAATAATGATGTTTTTTGATTTGACTCATAATGAAATGGTGATTTGGGGGAGTAATGAAAATTGCTCCCCTTCTTTTTACCTTATAAGAAAATCAAAAAAAACTAATTGAAGAGACTGTTCAATAAAGTGTGTCTACATATTTTTGCAAAATGAATAAAGAAGAAAAAGAAAAGACAGAAGCGCTGGCACTTTATGAGAGGATGAAACAGCGATTATATTCCAAGGAGCCAATGTTTGGAGATGGAAGCCC
>JAKQLF010000348.1 GCA_029567325.1 Bacteroidota bacterium
TTGCTAGGGTTATACACAACGTACCCCTAGCAAGCTATTGATTTTCAATTATTTATGGCAGATATTAGAATTGGGATTTAAAACAATTCCAACTGTATAACACCACTTGGATTCTTAATTTTCTTTTCTGCGTAAAATATATCCATCTTTCCAAATTGATGATCTGTAATGCGCAATACTGCTACCTTTCCAGCCTCAGGAATCATTTTTTTAATTCTTTTTTCATGGACTTCAGCATTTTCTACGCTTGAGCAATGCCTCAAATAAACAGAAAATTGAAACATGGTAAAACCATCTTCTAGCAGTTTTTTTCGGAGTTTACCTGCTGACTTTCGTTCCTTTTTGGTCATGACTGGTAGGTCAAAAAATACTAATAACCACATAGCTCGATATTGATTGATTCGCAATTTTTTTGACATATTTTGTGATTTTATGCCGATAAATAATTGCAGAATCAAAGTACCTTAGCCAAGGTTGGATATTTTAAATTACGCTTAGTGCCCAAATAACACTCTACCAAAGAAGCCGTGGTCTGTGATAAGCCAACCATCAATGGACTTGTCGACTTCCCATATTGCACATCCACCGTTGCAATAGACAATAACTCTGCTTTTATTTCTTTAGTCAAAAAGCTTGCCAAATTATCTTTTGAATATTGTTGATGAACCAAAATGTCTACATATGGCCGAAAAGGTTCCATAATGTCATCAGCTAAGCAATAGGCGTTGTATTGATTGTGGTGATGGATTCCTAAAGCCAAATGTAATCCACTGGCATTGAGCGAGCGAGCGACTATGGCTCGTAAAACAGCATAACCGTAATTGAGTAAAGCATTTGGCAATTCACCTTCTGGATCGCGCTGAAATCCTGGCAAGAAATTTTTCCAATAGTATGCTGCAGCTTGGCCTTCAGCATTTTCTATGTCTCCACTTAAAACATTACGCGCCAGCACTTCAAGTCGTTTACTTGGCTGACCTAATTGCTCCAGTACTGCGGCTTGATTATTAATTTTTGCTATTACTGTTTGTTGCCAAAGATTCTTTTTTAGCGGCAAGGAGGCTTCCACTTGTGCAGCGAAATGTTTGGTATGTAGGTGATGGCCAGAGTGTGGCATCATCGTTGCGTGAGGAAGGTGACTGTCATCACAATTGATCAAAATAGATCCATTTTCCATTAGCAATTTCAAAACGGATTGTGTCAATGTAATTTGAGGATGATCTAAAACAATTATTCCAATGTCTTCGACGGGTATTGTTTTTTTAGTTTTTTCGTCGTCATGAAGTTGAACCACCAGTTGCCGATGTTGAATACTGAGATAACTTGGATTACCAAAATATAAGGTACGTTTGATCATATTATTCCAGTGATTTCACCCAATCTATTCATTTTGAGTTTTCTGCATACCGCTTTTATCATATTACCATTATCACTACGCTCAAATTTGTTTTGATTTGTATATTCTACCTTGTCTTTAATAGGCGTTGAGCTATTAGATGGTTTGAAAAAACACTGGTGTTTGGCAAAATTTGTAACTCGATAAACTTTATTCAAGTCCAAGGCATTTTCATCAAAGTCTCCTTCATACACAATATCTCCCGGTGAAAGAAAAATCAATTGATGTTCTTCTTTTTCCTCAGCCAGTGGATAATTGTTTTTCATTCTATACATTACTTCACTAAATTCCAAACTACTCGATTCATTTATAAAGTGTTCCCCTGTTTCAAAATTACGGTAAATGGCAAAGAATAGATTGGTTCCTTTGTCAGTTTCGACAAATTTCTGTGATTTATTTCCATCCTGCCCAACAGGAAACTTTTTACCCATGGATTCAGCTACTCGAACTTTGTAAATTGGAATCTCTCTACCATTGTTTAAAACTTCTAGCCCTTCTGGTCCGAATGCAACTTCACTGTTGTTGTCAAAATTTTCGAAATGTGTTTTGATTACTTTTTTTAAACCCGAATCTGTTATACTTTCAATGTTTTTAAGAGTAAATCCAGTAGTTAAGACCTTTCTAGTTGCCGAAAAATCTGAATTATTCACAATCATTTCCGTATTGGTAATTGGCTTATCCTCAAGCAATATTGGATTTACTTTTAAATCGTTTTTAACTTTATTAATGTCGTTTTTAAAAATATGTAAGCGTTTGTATATTTCTTTTTTAATTTTTTTATCGGCTATCAGTTTGGGTGTTTCTAGCAAACTAATCAATTTCACACTTTTATATTCCCTAAGTGTAACTCGGCCTGCGACAGTCTCTTTGTGAATTGATCTGCGTATGGCCCAATGGTCTGGATGAGATGCTTGCGATACATCCTTTTTGACCAAAGTGCCATTGTCATTGATGTACTTTGTGTACTTATTTTTGGTTTTACTGATGACCCGATTGTTGTATTTAAAACTTGCTAAAGTTTTCTCTAGCAAATTTTTTGCTTCCAAAGGAAACCCTTCCCATGGCAAGAGAAACTCTTGATTTCTTGACCTTGACTGTTTGATCAATTTTGGTTCCAACTCATACCTGATGTTGTCATTATTTAATGCTGATAAATAATTAATGTGATTGCGAGTGGTACAGGCGGCAACCAAAGCATCCAATGCATGGTGGCGATGATCTATTCTTTTGATGTCAACATCAGCCAGATTAAGATCGACTCTGCCATCAGGGGTTTTATTGTACCAGTTACCTGATGGATCAATATTATTCATTCTTATAAATCGGGGCGTCATGAGTTCTTTCCAAATGGATTTCAGACCCCACTGGTCTCTTAAATCAGAAGTTACTCTCCCTACCATTGACACCAAGTGTTTGGATCTAGCTGCGATTTCGCCCTCTTCTCTGACGATTGGGTCAAGTAGATCTTGTATCTTTTTGGTAATGTATCTGGTATCATTTAGTTGTCTCTGAATGAAAGTATCTGGCACTTCCTTTGCCATCAAACATTTTTTCTTTGCGAAATTGCCTCCGTATAATTCATCTACCAACTGAACGTAATTTTCTTCATCAAGCAGATTCACAACACGACCATTAGAAAGTTGTATTTGCTTTCCTTTACTATTAGCTATGTAATTATACCCTAGTTCTTTATCTTTATTTTTATTCACCTCTGCCTCACAAATGATTTTGTTATTCATGGAGTCATCGTAAAATAAAGATCGCGGAATGACGTGCTCTACTTCATACGCTGGAGTGAATAATTTAGAAAGTGGAATGATCTGACCTGTGTAGGGCGATTTGTATTTTTGTTCCATCCACAAAAGATATCTTTTTAATTCACTGGCGCTTGGTTCTGCTTTTTTACTTATTCCAAATAATTCACCATCATCTTTGCCTAGCGACTTTACACTAGCCTCTTCATATAATTTGATTTGCTCTAAATGCCCAATTGAATATGGATTAATATCGCCATTATCTTTCATTAATTCTTGCAACATCAATCTCGCCCTTTTATTGGTGGCTTCGTTTTGATTTCTAGTGTTTGTGGCTTTCCCTCTTTGATCATTGTTGAGTTTCAATTCTCGTGCAGACTCAACATGAATCTCATCTGGTCTTCCATATTTTTTCCATATATCTCTGACCACGAGTAAAGTTTCATTCAATACTTGTTCTACAATGGGGTTTCGCAGACTATGTTGTTTCAATAGTTTGATGTCCTCTGGTGAATTATACATCAGAATTTCTGACGCTTCTGAATGCCTGCCATATACAATATAGGAGGCGAGATATTCACTTTTACCTTGGTAATCAGTGATATCAACTAACTGTTCCAACTGAAAAGAGACTTTAGCTGATATTTTACTGGAGTCTATGTTATCTATATTTTTACTTTGGATAAATTTTTCTACTTTTTCTGCTTCCCAATATTTTCCACTCCTCATTACAGGTAATAACTTATTCATTGCTTTCACAGAAAGTGATCCATATTCTTTCTTGAAAGGTTTGCAATTGAGTAATGCAATTTGCTCTGTTTCAGTAAGACCCAACCAAGGAAGATTCAATGCTTTTTCCAAATTTTTTTGCTCAGCTATGGAATATATCATATGCCAAAGCTTCTCTAATTTATTTGAATCGTTCAGCAACTCAGAAATGCGATTTGAATCTATACTCGCATTTACTAAGGCTTTTGAAACCGCAGATTTTGTTTCATTACCCTTGAGCTTTTTGCCTTCTTCATAATTAAACTTAAACCGATCGATTTTAAGGCCGAAAAGTTTCAGAATTTGGTTTTCACTCACTTCTGCGTTTGAATCGAACAACTCAAACAGTTTTGCTCTGTCTTCATGTGACTTAATATAAATATTGGTTACATCCTTATCGAGCTCAACACTTCCATTGGGTAATTGATGTTTACGTTCCATAATTGCGATATTATGGATTAAAGACCAAATTCGGTATTGCTGAAATATTGGATGTGACTTAGGAGCTCCCGGCAGACTTATTTCAACTAATTCGCCATCTTTAAGGAAGGCTCTTTTTTCGTATTTGCATTTTTCTATTAAACTCTTTTTTGATTTTAGTGGCCTTTGAAAATAGACAATATCATTTACTAGAATATCAATAAGTGACATTTGACTTACATGTTTTTGCTGAGCAATATTGTTTTTGTACAATAAGCAAGCAACCTTTTTGGAGACTTCTAGATCAAGCAATTCTTTATAAAATTCAGATTGCTTTTGAAGAATGGAGAGCATTTCATTTTTATAGAACTTTCTATCTATCGTATGTACTTCTTTACCCCTTATTTTAACATGTGGTTCCCTAGTTAAGGCCTGATAAATTCTTTGAGCAACAGTTTGATGGCTATTTTCAAGCTCAGACTCAATCCTTTTTTTTCTAAAAGTCCAATCTTCTTCTTTTGGAGTAGTAAACGAAACTGTTTTTGATCCATCTTTCAACACTTTTTCCGTAACTAAAAAATCAATGTTTTTGCCATTCCAGTCAGGAATATATGCACTAGAATAGATTCCAACTAAACCATCATTTAAATGTATCTCGAGTTGTTTTTGTCCTCTTGTTACATCACCGGTTTCCACAATGTCAATTACGGTATCTGAGACAAAATATTTATCTGTTCCCTTTTCTTCATACAATTCATCACCTCGTAGCTGAAAGTATCCTCTTTTCTGATTAAAGCTCATCAATACCCATACCAATTCGTCAGTGGTTAATTGCTCTTTGAGGGCTTTAATTCTTAAATAGTACAATGTCCAATCATAAGGGATAGCCTTAACTGAGGGATTCAAATGATTTATTTCAGCTTTCATCAAATTATAAGCATCCATAAATTGGAATTGATGTTTTCCTTCTCCGTCTAAGAAATAAGCGTAAGAGACTTTATCATTCACTTTAAATGATTCATTTAACCACCCGATTTCTTTCAGAACACGTTCTAGTCGTTGTTTTCTGATCAGTTCTCTTTCTCTTAGCCTTCTAACCCCTCTATAATTTGTTCTATTGGCTGTTGAAGAAACAGTGAGGCCTTTATTAAAATCAGAAAGAATATCGGCTGTTATTGGAAGAATCCTACTACCCATACCCAATATATTTCCTTTCTTGTTTTCAAAATCATATTTAATGACCGCCCAGCCGATGGAGTTTGTTCCTATATCGAGTCCTGTAATAAGTTTCATGGAATTTCTTTATAAATGTGAATTAAATCCATAAAAATAATAAGGAATATAAAAAAACCGATATATTTGTAATAATAATTTGAAGCTATTCACAATAAGGATTATTCCGTTGTGAACGAACAATCAAGGTGGGGTGACTCACCTTTTTTATTTTAAATTGGTTTGATAGGAGACTGTTCAATAAAGTGTGTCTACATATTTTTGCAAAATGAATAAAGAAGAAAAAGAAAAGACAGAAGCGCTGGCACTTTATGAGAGGATGAAACAGCGATTATATTCCAAGGAGCCAATGTTTGGAGATGGAAGCCC
>JAKQLF010000349.1 GCA_029567325.1 Bacteroidota bacterium
GGGCTTCCATCTCCAAACATTGGCTCCTTGGAATATAATCGCTGTTTCATCCTCTCATAAAGTGCCAGCGCTTCTGTCTTTTCTTTTTCTTCTTTATTCATTTTGCAAAAATATGTAGACACACTTTATTGAACAGTCTCCAAACACGGCCCAAATTTATGAATTTTTGAAGAGCATTTAACATCATTTAAATGGAATTCAAAATATTTACAATACCAATTACCAATTATTCAAATGATAAAGAATCAAACATGACCTATCTATAATTGTTGTTCCACTGCGCATTCGTGCTGTGAAGCCAAGGCACGCCTTGGCTCAACTCAATCCTTTTATTTTTTTTTGTTTGCATGTCAAACAAGAGGGGCATTAACCATTGACCTTTAAAAATTAACCATTTAACATTCACTATTCATATCTCACCATTCACATCTCCAATAAACATTCCGTTCGGGAAGGCACGAGAGCCTTCCCCTGCAAGTGGTTCCAAATGAAATTTCACGGCATTCACCATTTACTATTTACGCTCCTCATTTCACATCTCACATTTCACAACTCACATTTCACATCACTTCATCATGGCTTTCTATACTATTTTGATAACTTTGTGCGCTATATCAAACGAAATATATAAGTAATACACTTGAAAGGATGAACAATCAAGATTGAAATTATATTTCAAAATGATAAGAATTAAAATCCACCAATAAAGTAGATGTCTGTAGTTTTATCTGGAGTAAGCAAAATATACGGTAAACAAAAAGCAGTAGATAATATTAGTTTTACTGTCGGAAAAGGAGAAATCCTTGGTTTTTTGGGTCCAAATGGTGCTGGAAAATCTACCACCATGAAAATGATCACAGGGTATCTCAAACAAGATGCCGGCACCATAGAGGTAATGGGTCTACCTGTTTCGCATCATGAAACTGAAAGTAAAAAACATATTGGTTACCTTTCAGAGTCCAATCCCTTATATAAGGAAATGTATGTGCGCGAATATTTACAATTCAATGCACAAATCCATCAAATTTCCAAACCCAAAAGCAGAATAGATTACTTACTGGAGTCTACAGGTTTGATCAAGGAGGCAAATAAAATCATAGGTACACTTTCAAAAGGGTATCAGCAAAGAGTTGGTTTGGCTCAAGCATTGATTCACGATCCTGAAGTCCTGATATTGGACGAACCCACCTCTGGTTTGGACATGAATCAATTGGTAGGAATAAGGGCATTGATCAAATCAATGCAGGCAGAAAAGACCATCATTTTCTCGACTCACATCATGCAAGAAGTGCAGGCACTTTGTTCTAGAGTCATCATCATCAATGAAGGCCAATTAATTGCTGACGACCCAATTGAACAACTTCAGGCAAGAATATCTGGTGATCAGATATTACACTTGGAAATTGCAAACCTTCCTGCGACTAGCCCTGATTTTGCTTCTATTCAAGGCGTTTTGGGAGTGGAAAGACAAGACAACTTATTCATCATTTCTTTTGAAAAGGATAACGATGTCCGCCCTGCCATATTCAATTACGCAGTTAAAAATGGATTGGTGATTATCGGCATGCAATTGATTACCAGAGATGTGGCCCAGATATTTCAACAACTCACAAAAAAGCAAGGAGATGGGAGCAATTTATAAAAAGGAAATAGCGGCATTTTTTAGTTCGTTGACTGGGTATATAGTCATTGGTGTTTTTTTGATTATTCTGGGATTGTTTATGTTTATTTTTCCAGATACTAGTTTATTGGAATATGATTATGCAACCATGGATCAATTATTCTCCATTGCACCTCTGGTCTTCTTGTTTCTGATTCCTGCAGTAACTATGCGATCATTTGCAGAAGAAAAACAAAGAGGTACATTGGAATATTTATATACAAAACCTATCAAAGGCTGGCAGATCATGTGGGGTAAGTATTTGGCCAACTTGACATTGGTTTTGATTGCTTTACTTCCCACTTTATTGTATTATTATAGTGTTTATCAACTGGGCTCTCCTCAAGGTAATTTGGATAGTGGAGCTATTTTGGGCTCATACATCGGTTTGTTTTTTCTTGTTGGCGCTTTTGTAGCCATAGGAATGTTTGCTTCTGCTATTTCAGACAATCAGATCGTTGGATTTATCCTGGGTACACTGATTTGCTTTATTGTCCATTGGGCATTTTTATATTTAGCCAATTTGCCACTTTGGGGAGTTGACGTGAGCAATTTTATTCAATCTCTTGGACTCAACTCTCACTATGCTTCCATAAGCAAGGGAGCTTTAGACTCGAGAGACATCATATATTTTATCAGTGTGATCCTAGGATTTATCTGGCTCACACAATGGACCATAGAAAAGGAGAGGGGGTAATATGGCAGCAAAAAAAGACATCTTTTCAAACAAATTTATATGGTTATTGGCCATCCTCATTTTGGTCAATGTTTTGTCATCTTATGTGAATGGATACATTGATTTGACAGGAGACAAACGTTTTACACTTACTGATCCAACCAAAAAACTGATCGCTAAAGTCGATGACGTCATTTATGCAAAATTGTATATGGATGGCGATTTTCCTGCAGGTCTAGATCAGCTTCGGCAATCTGCGGTAGACATGTTGAGGGATTATAAAAAAATCAATAACAACATTGTGTTTGAAGTTGAAGATCCAACAGCGGGCACTACCGATAAAATCAATGAACGATATCAACAACTTACCAAGGAAGGACTGGCACCAACATCGCTTAAAGTCTTTGATGGCAAAGAGTACGTTCAAAAAGTAATTTTCCCTTATGTGTCGTTTCAAATAGGTCAGCGTAAAGTGGTCGTCAATTTACTAGAACCACAACAAGCTGGACAAGACGAACAAGAAATATTGGCCAATAGTGTCTCTTTATTGGAATATAAATTTAGCAATGCTATCCAAAAATTGTTGCTGGAAAGAAAAATGAATATTGTGTTTTCTGCTGGACAAGATGAATTGCCAGCTCAAAATACCATCATGTTGGAGCGGGAGTTGCGCAGATTTTATAATACCGGCCGCATTGTTTTGGATTCTGTCGTCAAGTTGGACGCGGAAATCGATTTGCTCATTGTCAATGCTCCAAAAAAGCCTTTTACTCAACAAAATCAATTCAAAATCGACCAATATTTAATGAATGGTGGCAAGATTTTGTGGATGATAGAAAAACTTCAAGTAGACCTGGATAGCATTAACAAATATGAATTTTACATTCCAAAGGATGTGGTTTCTGGAACCGAGGATTTGTTATTTAGATACGGTGCCAGAGTGATGCCAAATTTGATTATGGACTTGGAATGTAGCCAAATACCTCAAATCATTGGCATGAGTGGAGATAAACCTCAGACTGCTATGTTCCCTTGGCCTTATCATCCACTTGTAGCAGCAAAGTCAGAACATCCCATCGTGAAAAATATTGACAGGGTAAGTATGTTTTATCCTGCACAAATTGATACGGTAAAAACTGCTACTCCGGTGACAAAAACTATTTTGTTGACAAGTTCAGATTACAGCAAAGTTCAATTCAACCCAGTAAGACTTACTTTCGAAATCCTAAAGACCCCTTTCCAACCAGAATTTTTCAACCAAAAAAATATTCCTGTTGCCGTTTTGCTGGAGGGAGAATTTGAGTCTCTTTTCAAAAATAGAGTGAGCGCGGAGTTTGCTGAAAGTCTCAAAAATAGCAAAATGCAGTTTGTTGAGAATAGTGCACCGACTAAACAAATTGTGGTGAGTGACGCTGATTTTGCTAAAAACTTGATCAATCCTCGCACAGGAGATCCAGAACAATTAGGTTTTAATAAGTGGGATATCAAATACTATAAAGGCAATAATGATTTTATCCTCAATTGCATTGAATATTTATTGGATGAAAATCAGATCCTTACCGCTCGATCCAAGGAATTGAAGTTGAGGCCGCTTGATACTGTAAAAGTAGATCAAGAAAAAACTTTTTGGCAAGTGCTCAATGTCTTGACGCCACTGGTTTTATTGGCTGTTTTTGGATTCATTTTCAATTACATCAGGAGAAAAAAATACATCGTCCAATCCTAGCATTTATGAATAAAAGTAGCAAAATATTAATCATTGTCTTTATTCTACTTAGTTTGATTACTGCATACTTTGTGATCAATCAGAAAAAAAGTGAGGACCCAGTTTTTGTTGATCCTCTACTGAAAGACAGGGATTTTGCAATACAGAATATTGATGAAGTTGAGCGCATTGTGATCAAAAGGAAAAAGTATCCACAATTGGTATTTTCAAAAATAGAAGGTGAATGGATGATCAATGATCGTTACAAAGTCAATGAAGAAACGATGCCGCATTTACTGGCAGTTTTAAAGGGAGTAAAGATGAAATATATTCCACCGGTAAACATGCAGAAAACCATTATAAAAGACTTGGCTCAAAATGGTATTGAGGTGATTTTATATAACGGCAAAAAGGAGGTAGTTAAAAATTATTTTGTGGGTTCTGAATTTGGGGATGGGTCTGACACTCCTTTTTTGATGAAAGGTTCTAGTCAACCTTTTATGATGTTTTTACCTGGTCTTGATGGATCTGTGCGGAGAAGGCTAAATTATAATATCGGGGAATGGAAGTCCAAAATTGTTTTTGAAGAAGAAGTGGACAAAATCAAAAAGATAGAAGTGGATTATCCTCAAGATCGTACCTCAAGTTTTACCATAACAAAATACAATGATGGCTACAAGATTTTGAATGCAGATAATCAAGTAACCAATCGCACACCCAACCAAAATACCATGGCGGCTTACTTTGACTTCTTTAGTTATGTCAGAGGGGAGTCAAACGAGTCAGACAATCCGGAAAGGAAGAGAATTTTGTCAAGTCCTGTTTTTTGTAAACTTTCTCTCGTATATACAGACAATACCACAAAGGCATTTACCTTTTATTCAATGGGCGACCTCACGGGTGATTTTGTAACGGTAAGTCCTGGAAATGTACACGTGGATAATAAATTCTTTGTAGAGATGCCAGACGGTGAAATGTTATTGGCCCAATATAGAGTGCTTAGCAAAATTATGAAGCCATTTTGGTACTTCTTTTGAACTTACTGTTGAAGGTGTACGTGTTGGTTTGGCAATTTCAAAGGTAGATTAGCAGTTCTCTTGGAATTAAATTTTGAACTATTCAAACCTTTGAGTATTTTTATTGTATACAAATTACACCATCATACATTATGTCTAGGAAAAATTCCCTTTTTAGCTTGCTTTTTATCATCCTTTTTAATGTTATGACTTATGGTCAGGATGTAAAAGTCAGTCGTGAGATAGGGATAAGAAATGAATTTGTTTATGAAATTATGCCTGATCTCAAGGGCAATACCTTGGTGTACAGGGATAGAGGTAATCAATTTTATTTTGATATTTTTTCATCCAATCTGGACTTTCAAAGGACCGCTGAGATCAATTTTGAACAGCGAAGAGTGAATGTATTGCAGGTGGCCCCTTTTGACACGACGATTCATATCTATTTCAATTATTACCAACAAGATACTTTTTATTTTTCGAGACTTATTTATTCTGCTGAAGCAAGTTTTATAAGGCAGGATACATTGGTGAAAATAGATCGGTCTGCTGTAAAGGAAAAATTTAGATTTGCCATTTCACAAGATCAGACCAAGATTGCTTTGTTTTCAATAGGTGAAAACCTCACGACAGCGGTTTTTGATGTGGGAGCCGGCGTCCTATTGTATCAAAATATTTTGAAGTTGACAGGCATTGGTGAAAGAGAAAATTTCAGAAACTTTACAGTGACCGACGATGGAAATGTATTCGTTTTATTTGAAGTTGATAATGATTCTGGAGAAAAAAACCATCACTTCAATTTGCTCAAATCTATTGATAATCAGACTTATAGTTTGCATAGGATACCTATGCCAAATAAATACAGTTCGGGGGTGAAGTTTGCCTATGATAACAAAAACCGCAGGTTGGGCATTGCCGGTCTTTATTCTAATAAATATGAATCAGAGACCAATGGTTATTATATGCTCAATACAAAGGTCTCCGAGTTGCAAACCGATGAAGGCTTCGTGTTTGTAGAGTATGATGATGATCTAGTACGTGAAATGTATGGAAAGAAAAAAGGAAAGAACAATGAAATCAGGGACCAAGTCATTAAAAAATTGGTGTGGAGAGCTGACGGCGGTTTGATTTTAATCACGGAAATGGAAAAAGAGTACGTGAGGAGAAGTGCGCTGAGCACCATTCCCACTTTAGGGTCACCTTCATTGGGTTCACAAAATTACAGCAATAGGGGATTGGTTGATTATTATCATGAAGACATGATGATATTCAGCGTGTTTCCTGACGGAACTGAACATTGGCGCAAAATTCTTTTTAAAAAGCAATTTAGCCAAGATGATGATGGTGCATTTTCTTCATTTTTTCTGTTTGCGACACCTTCCAGATTACACATTGTCTACAACGACGAAATCAAAAATAGCAATACCATCAGTGAATATGTGATAGACCCACTGGGAAGATTTGAGCGTAATGCAGTATTGAATACGGATTACCAAGGACTGAAGTTGAGGTTTCAAGATGCCGTCCAAACTGGTAGCAATTCTTTTGTTGTCCCAAGTGAGAAAAATTATAAGCTTTCATTGGTCAAGGTCACTTTTTAAAAATTCTTAATAGGTAGTTCAGATTTAGGGCTTACCTTTACACAAACTTTTATCTATGTCTACTCCTATTGTTTCTATCATAATGGGCTCAGATTCTGATTTGGGCATCATGTCACAGGCTACAGAAGTATTGAAAGAATTCAATGTCCAATATGAAGTAACGATAGTTTCTGCTCATCGGACACCAGAAAGAATGGTAGATTTTGCTAAAAATGCCCATAAACGTGGTATCAAGGTCATCATAGCAGGTGCTGGTGGGGCAGCCCATTTGCCTGGGATGGTTGCTTCGATCAGTCCTTTACCGGTGATTGGTGTTCCTATCAAATCTTCAAACAGCATAGATGGATGGGATTCTGTTTTATCTATTTTACAAATGCCCAATGGGATTCCTGTTGCAACGGTTGCTCTCAATGGTGCGAGAAATGCTGGTATCCTAGCTGTAAATATGTTGGGCATAGCAGACGAACAACTCGTTGAGAAAATGGTAGAGTTTAAAGAAAAGCTCAAAAACGCCGTTCTGAAGAAAATTGCAGAAAACGATGCTTTTGATAATCCATAATACTGGACTCACCCGTTCTTGGTAGTGACAGACAATTATTTTTTTCCAAGTATTTTTTGAAAGTGAAAGCCAAGAATTTTATAATCTAGGTTGAAATAGAACTTATGAGAAGCAGCATTCTGTACATAAGTATTTAATTCTATCGTTTCATAGCCCCTTTCCAAACACCATTTATCAATGTGTTCAAACAGAAATTTACCGTATCCTTTTGATCGCACGTTTTGATCGATCACCAAATTGTCTAGTTCCAATTGTTTGCCACAATACACTCTGGTAGTGGTCCAGGCTCCGCACAAACCCACAAATTGGTCATCATCAAATAAACCAAAGCAAATGTATTGGTCATAACCAAACATAGCCTCAAAACGAGCAGCTATCAATTCATGTGAGATGGTTTTATTGAGTTGTGCTAATATTGGGACGGCCTGCTCAACATAAGTTTTGTCAATCAGTCTTACACTCAAATTTGATGCTTCCATTGATTTACTGCTTTTATCCAAGTCAAAAATAGGGGATAATAGTATTTTAATTCAAAGCTTTTATTGAAAATGTTTTGCTTTTCCAAATTGAAGAGGTTTTGATACAGGGATATCAATTTTATTTAAAAAAGCATTATTTCGCTAAACGAAAAAAGCTCAGCAAACATGTGTTTACTGAGCTTTTTTGCGCTCCCTCTAGGACTTGAACCTAGGACCCTCTGATTAACAGTCAGATGCTCTAACCGGCTGAGCTAAGGAAGCATTACTTTTAAATGCGGTGCAAATGTAAAATTCTATTTGTTTATTCACAACAATCTGTGTGCGTTTTTTTATAAATTTTATTTCACGACAACTTAACAAAAAGATAGACAAGCATTTAGCATATTTAAATCATTCAAATATTTTTTGAAAGTTTGTTTCATTTTTTAAATTAACTGAATACTTTGATCCAAAATGGAAAATTTGATCAATTATTCGGTGGATTTTGACCTTGTATCCTTCAAGTTATTTATTCATGCAGGTATTAAACCTTTTGCAAACTCTTATGTCTAAAAGCAAGGTGCGACATATCAATGTTCTCAAGCACTGAATAAAATCTGCCATTTTAGTGAAAAAAACCTCCTTTAAAAATTGAATATGAAATTATTACTGACTGTTATCTTTATCACTAAGCTCTCATTGGCCTTGACCCAATCTTCTTATTTTCCTCCGATTGCAAATGAAGATTGGGAAAGAGTTGACCCAGCTTCTTTAGGCTGGTCTGTGGAAAAACTTGAAGAATTGAAAACTTATGTAGAGGATAATAAGACAAAAGCATTTATAATACTTCATAAAGGTAAAATAGTAGTTGAATGGTACTTTGCTGACCATGAAAGAGAAAAAGCCTGGTATTGGGCTAGCGCGGGTAAAACACTTACTTCTGCATTGGTTGGCATTGCTGAAAAGCAAGGTTTATTGAGTTTTGAAGATAGTAGTTCAAAATATTTGGGAAAAGGCTGGACAAGTTGTAATGCATCGAGTGAAAACCTCATCAAGATCAAACATCAATTGTCTATGACAAGTGGTTTAAATGATGCTAAGAGCTCTGATTGCACCGAACCTGCATGTTTGGAATGTATTGCAATTCCAGGCGAAAGGTGGTCATACCACAACAGCCCATATACACTTTTGGATGGCGTCATAGAACGAGCGAGTGGTGATAATCTTACTACATTCTTTAGGAAAAATATTGGTCAGAAAATAGGTATGAATGGCTTGTATGTGAAAAATGGATACAATAATGTGTTTTATTCAACGCCTTTAAACATGGCAAGATTTGGGCTATTATTGTTGAATGAAGGTCAATGGTCTGGCAGTAATATCGTTCCTTCTGATTATGTTAAAGCAATGCATTCCAGTTCACAGAACATCAATCCATCTTACGGCTTGCTTACATGGCTCAATGGGAAAGAGAAGTTTATGTGACCTTCTTCACAGATCAAATTTGCTGGTCCACTTATCGAAAGTGCGCCTGCAGACATGTATGCGGCCTTGGGTAAAAATGATCAGAAACTACACATTGTGCCTTCTATGGATCTAGTGCTTGTGAGAATGGGGGATGCAGCAGAAGATGAAGGAAAAAGTGTGCCCATTCAATTTGATGATGGAATTTGGAGGCTTTTGGGACCAGCTATCAATCATGTTACTGATATAAAAAATAATTCAAACATCGATGAGATATCAATATTTCAATCAAATGGAATGCTTATTTTGAATGAAACCGATTTAAAGATAAGCCAAATGGTTCTTTATGATTTGAATGGCCAAATCGTGTGTACAACAAAGCAAAATCAAATGCAAATTGATGCTTTGAAGTCAGGTTTATATATATTGAGAGTCTCATTATCTAACGGATCGGTATTTGCCAATAAAATACTCATAGCGCAATAATTTTTTCTACAGATCCATTAAAAAAAAGAGGTGCGCTGATTGGGTCACGCACCTCCTGTGGTCATAATCGTTTATTCAAAACTACTATCCCAATTTTATTTTATAACCGTGACATCTCCCATTACTGTTATTTCTGTAATGGTATTGCCTTTACTATCAATATAAGGGTTTGACAATTCAGCTACTATGATATAAGCATATACACCATTTGCAGCCTCGTTTCCACCCATAAGTCCTGTCCATCCTTGGCCTCTTGAATTTGGCGCATAATTTTGTTTTTGGAAAACCTTATTGCCCCATCTATCAAAAATTGCAACCTCTTTCAAGTTTTTCACATATTCTGCTGCGATAAAAAACTCACCATTATCAGCATCGCCTATTTTTATGATATTGGGAGTGTGTACGCTCGGTACCAATCTGATCCTGACCTCAGTTTTTGATTCTCGCATACAACCATTAATGTCGATTACCGTAAACAAAAAGTCATTGTCAGATAGGGTGGTGGCCTTCGTTCTGAAACAGTTGACACAATCAACCAATGACGCAGGTGACCAATAATAATCCTTCAAAAGTGTATCTGGAACATTGACTTTTGCCGTCAAAATAATTTCTTCTCCAACGTCAACATTGAGTGAAACAGGTAAATCGATCTGTAAATCATTACCTTCTTTGACAGTCACTAAAGAATCAACTGCACAACCTTTATTGTCAATGACTTCAACTCTATAAATCCCCGGTTTGAGATTTGTTTGTACGGTTGTACCCACAGTCTGCCCATTTATTTTAATGATGTAAGGAAGTGTACCGCCTTCAATACCATTGATCATCACAGCACCGTCGATGTCATCTTTACAGGTTTCGTTTATGATTTCAAGATCAGTAAATTTAGGAGTGCTTACAGGAGTGAATACCTTAGCTTCTTCTCTAGCTTCGCATTGCGTCAGCTTATTGATGATAGAAACTTTGTAAATACCTACACCTTCAACTAGTGGCAATAATGGATTGCTAGCATTGATCTTATTTGCAGGATTGTCGGAAGTCCAAGTGATGTCATAATCTCTGACATTACCTTCTACATATAAAGTGAGATTGGTCTTTTTGTCATTACAATTTACTTCTATTTCCTTGCTTGATAAACCAAAATCAAAACGTTCGCCAATGTCTTCTAAAGTTACTTCTTTTTCATTCTCGCAACCGTTGACATTGTCTTTACTGACCAATTTATACACACCTGGTTTATTGGTATTCAGAATCAATCCAGTGCCTACAATTTCACCTTTCTCATTATACCAAGTATGAACGATATTACTTCCTGTCATGGAAGCCGATGCGTCAATGTCAATATCAAATACTTTACAGTTGAGTGGCCCTGGATTTTTGATAGAAATCAAAGGATATTCAACACCATCTTCAATCATCAAATCTGAACTACTCGTACACAAACTCAATGTGTCGATAACTTTGAGAGTCACCATTCCAGGTTGTGTCACGGTAATGGTATTACCACCCATATTACCATCAGAGCTTGTTTGCCAAGTATATACTGCATTTGCTTGGTCCATCGCATTAAGCGAAATGTTTTTCAAACTACAATTGATGATGTTGCTTGGATCAGCAATGATTTGCGCAACAGGTACATGATCGTATTTAATGACTTCGACTTCATCGGTGGTTTTACAACCTGTTGTATTATCGGTGAGATGTATAGTGTAAAGTCCTGAGGTAGAAACTTCCACATTTAAGCTAGTGCCTACGATATTGCCAGCTGCATCTTTCCATTCAATTTTCATGTTCGCCAGGTTTGAAAGGGTAGAAGCAGTGAGGGTAGTTTTCAAGACCTCACAATTTAAAATTTTATCTCCTCCGGCATTAACAGAAGGAATATTAGCGTCTTTGGTCACCGTGACTTCATCCTTGGCATCACATCCAAATGCAAACAAAGCAGTAACTTCATAATTTCCGGCATTGGTTACAGAGATACTTTGACCTTTTTTATTGGTGATTCCCGGACCATTCCAAACATATTCTAAAGCACCCACAGCTTGTGCAGTAAGGGTAACAGACGGCTGAGCACAAGTTATTAATAGGTCCACACCTGCGTTTACAGATCCATCACAAGTAGAACAAGGTGATTTATTCACTTTTCCACTCGTTACGCAAAAACTCTTTGTCGAACTGGTGTCCTTGATTGAAATAGTGTAATCTTGTCCATTGGCCGGTATACTATCAATGGTTATGATTTTCCCATATTCAAACGGTCCATAATCTTTGCCATTGACTTTCACTGAAAACCTAGTGAGTCCGGGCTCATTACCTTCTACTTTAAATGAAGCACTGAAAAAGTCATCATCCAAATCTTTTCCTGTGTTGTTGTTATTACAAGCACCTGTGGTAAGGTCAGTAATTTTAATATCGCAAGGACTAGAACATGATGGAGGTGCTACAATTGTAAAATCTTTTGAACATTGGTTGCCGCCGACAGTAGTAATGGTTATGTTTTTGTTGCCATCTACTATTTTAAGGCCTTTTATAGTCACAGATTCTCCGAATTTACCTGTATAGTCTTTTCCATCCAATGTAAATTTCCAATCATTGGTGTTGGTATTTAATCCACTAGGAGTAATAGTGACTTCATAAGTATCATCAGTGATGATATTAGCAAAAGTGCCACCATTATCACAATCACCTACATTGATGTTTGCACTAATTTCACAATCGTTGGAACAAGAAATGAATGCAGGAGTAACTTTGCTATCTCTACAGTTTTCATCTTCCGCATCTTCAATGCTTACCAAATGCTTTTCACCGTCAGCAGGTAAAGAAATGGATTTTTCAACATTGTAAACTCCATTGCTATGGAACTCTTGATCTATGAATATTTTGTAACCAGCTGTAGATCCATTTATTTGCTTCACAAGCATTTTGATTTCATATGTATCATCTGCCGGATTGGTACTTGTATTTTTGCTATTGCATATGGCACTAAATTGATCAAAAGTGATCTTACATTTAGAAGAGCATGCTTTAGGTGCTTTTGCTGTGAATGTTTTATCACACTTTGCATTGCCGTCTACTACTTTATAAGTTTTATCCCCTCCGGTTATTAAAAATGGACCGAAAGTATAACTTTTGCCATATTCGAATGTGCCAGTTTCTCCTTCTATGGTATAAGTCAAAGAACTGCTGTTTTGTGCAGAAACATTGAATGTTACCGTATAAGTATCATCTGTTGCATCGGTTTCTGTCCCGTTATCATTACACTGAGTATTTGGAGTTATAGAACCTATAGTACATTCATCAGAACATGGAATTAAGGCTTGTGTCAGTTTACTATCTCTACAATTGGCATCGTCTGCATCCTCAATACTTACCAAATGTTCACCACGATCTGCAAGAATTGAAATAATCTTTTCAACATTGTAAAGACCATTGCTGTGGAACACCTGGTCGATGAAAATTTTATAACCAGCTGCAGATCCATTGATTTGCTTTACCAAGATTTTAATTTCGTAAGTATCATCTCCAGGGTTTGTATTTGTTCCTTTGTTAATACAAGTTGCAGTAAACTGATCAAATGAAATTTTACACTTGGAAGAACAAGCTTTTGGTGCTTTTGCAGTGAAAGTTTGCTCACATTTGGCATTACCATCAATTACTTTGAATGTTTTGTCTCCGCCTGAAATTAAGTAGGGGCCAAAAGTGTAATCTTTGCCATACTCATAGGTGCCTGACTGTCCTTCAATGGTATAAGTCAATGAACTGCTATTTGTGGCCGATACTTTGAAAGTAACTGAGTAGGTATCATCGGCAGCATCAGTGTCTGTTCCATTATCATTACATGCAGATATTGGAGTAATCGTTCCAATCACACAAACATCAGAACAAGAAACAAGTGCAGGAGTGGTATAATTGAAAACACAAGCACTCTTTAGGCCATCTACCAATTTGATGGTATGGGTAAGCCCATCGGCTGGGAATATAATTTTCTTTGGAGATCCGTAAACAATATTTCCAGATTCGACGCCATCCACAAACAAGGTGGCAATGGCACCTCCATTTGCAGCAGTAGCAGTAATGGTGTACGTAGTTTTATCGTCAGCCGGATCCGTTGGTGTGCCTCCATTATCGCAATCACTTGCAACAACATTGGCACTTATAGTACAATCTGAAGAACAAGGATCTAAAGGTCCATATGAAACCTCAATTGGGCAACCATTGATTTTGTCTTCGATCGTGAGTTTACCTGAATTACCATCAGCAGATCTTGCTGGTAAGCTTACAAGAACTCCATAATCATAATCACCACCAATCTGCACATTGTTTTCTTTGATGATGAATTTGCCACTTCCTCCTGTTACTGTGAATGAAATGGTTACTTTGTCGTCTGCAGGATCTGTCTTCGTATTGTTATCATTGCAAGCTAATTGCACAGCACTTGCGGCCAATTTGATGCCGTCCTTAATTGAAAATGGTGTAGTCGTAACACAACCCTTATCCGATCTGACAGACACAGTATCATTACCTACAATCAAATTATTGAAACTCGAATTTATATCATACGGTGTTTTGGCAATTTTGTATTGTAAGTTACTAATTCCGTTGTTTACCGTAATACTCACCTTGCCATCATTCGCACCTTGACATGTTGCGTCAGAAATAACCAAACTGATGTCCGGTTTCTTATTTACAGTGAGGTTGAATTCACCTGTGCTTATACAACCATTAGCATTGATCACTCTGGTAAATATTTTTTGAACATTAGCTACTGTGTTTTTGAATGCGGTTGGAGTAACAATCGGATTTAAATTATTTTGAGCATCGCTAAGTGATAAATGATAAGTTACAGTATTTGCGGCTACCGCATTGATCTCACCTCTTTTTGAGGTCAAATTAAAATTTGTCAATCCATCAAAATCATCATCGCAAGCTTCAAGACTTACATTTACAACAACTGGTAAAGGTTTGATTTCGAATGAAATTTTTACTGCATTACTCAGACAATTGCCCGGTGCTTCTTGAATGACAAAATATTCATAAGTTCCGACAGCTGTGACTGTTGGCGTAAAAGTCACACCCTCGTTTACTTTATTGGTCAATGCTGCATCACTGTACCAAATCGCTTTATTTCCAACGGCGATATTACCAACTTCCAAAACTGGGTTGGGAGTATTCAAACAATTGAATTTGCCCGTAGTTAAGATGGTTGGTTCTGGTATGATTCCACAAGCACAATTTGCTTTTACAACAGTTTGTATAGCATCACAATTGGTAACCGAACCGGTTGCTGTCAGGACAACATCGTTGGCATTACTTACGCCACTGATGGTATATTTTCCATTTCCCAAATTTGTCACAGTACCTGAAGAGGCAGTAAGACCTGTAAAACTTCCATTTACATCTACATTAAAGCTATAGGTAAGTAAATCAACGGCACATGTTTTATTTGTAACAGTAATTTGTGGTTTGCCAATGATGTTGAAAGTGATGATAGCTTCATCTGCAGGACATGATTGTAGCCCAAAGACTTCATATTGTAATCGGTATGAGCCCGGTGAAAGTGTTGATAATGAAAGGTTTGAGTAGGAAGTCAATGATACAAAAGAACCATCTATATCTGTAAAGTTTCCAGATAAATCTGCACTTCCATCGACATAATCCGATAGATTGATGGTTTCATTACCACAGAAATCAAAACTTAAATCTGATCCTGCTGATACAGCTGGAATCATATCAATGTTTATGGTCGTCTCTTCACTACATCCTAAGGCATTGGTTACTCTTACATAGATCACGAAAGGTGCATTCACTTCCAAAGAGCTTAGCTCATTAGTGTAGCCTGGATCTGTATAATAGGTTACATTTAAATCATTCAACGAAGTCTGATCGAAGAATGTAAAGTCAGTAGATCTTATTTCTGTACCTTCACAGATTGCAGTAGGAGCATCGATAACAAAGTCAATATCCTCTGGAATGGTTATGGTTTGTGTATGTGTAAGTTGGTCTACAGGGCAAATTCCTGAATAAGACCACGTGTAAGTCACATTATTTCCACTGACACTAGTGCTAGGTGCTACAGAAATCGTAGAAGTCGCACATGACAGATTCAAAATTAAATTTGAAGGAGATGGAAGAGTTTCTCCGCAATCAAGTGTCTCATCACTAGGTAATGTTCCTACAAAAACTGGTGGTACAGTAGGGTTAATATTGATGGTTTGTACAAATGCATCTGGAACACCACACAAACTTGGATCTGGTGTCCAAGTTCTGATGATGACTCCGCATCTTCCGTTTGGAAATGAACTTCTGTTTTCAACACCAGATACAGTGGCTGGAGTTGCACAACCAGAACTTGCTCCACCATAATTTAAATCAAAAAGAGGTGGCAAGTCAGCCAAACAACTGATGTTGATAACTGCTTCAGGTGCATCCTCCCAATCAGCAGCAGAACCTGCATTTATATTGATGATCTGAGTTCTGGTGGTTGCATTACCACAATCATCAGTCACCGTAAACACTTTTTCGTATCTTTTGGTACATCCTACAGAAATGTCATTGTAGGAGATAGTCACTGTAGGATCAAGATCACAATTGTCCAAAACATTGAATGCAGGTCCTCCTGTATTGGAATCATCTGTATAATCCAAATCACAATCAATGTTCACGTTTCCAGGTATACTGAATGTTGGAGAATCATTGTCTCTGATGGTGATGGTGATTTCATGCGTTGTAAATCCTGAGCCGCAACCATCGGGCAATTCCCACCAAACACGGAATTGATCGCCGCATGATAAACTTGCATTGTAGTCGTTGCTTGGGGTAGCTGAGCCAGTAATCAAACAAGAACTTGCAGCAAAATTAGAATAATTTAATATATTGAGATTTGATAAAAAGGTTGGTATATCGTCACAATTTACGTTTTGATTGGAAGGGAGTGGGGAAGTCCATGATGGGTCTGGAACCGGAGAATAAGTAACTGTTACAACTATATCAGATAGTGATCCACAAGAAGTACTTGGAGACCATCTATATGTCTCAGTGCCTCCAGTACAAGGATCTACCGTTCCCGTGATAATAGGTGACACAGTCCCATATATGCGACATGATCCTGATAAACCATTATCATAAGTGATGTCTCCAAAACCAGCAGGAATGGGATCGCCACAATTTAAAATAACATTTGCCGGAGTTGCTGCCCAAACGGGATCAGGTGTTGGCAAAACGGTTAGCGTTGCTGTCAAAGGTGCTAAAGTACCACAAATCAAACTAGGAGTCCAGGTATAAGTAACAGTACCGCCAGTACAAGGATCGATGGTTCCAGAAATAGTAGGCGTTACAGTACCGCTGATTAAACATCCTCCAGAAAGACTATTGGAATAAGCGATGTCTCCAAAACTAGCAGGAATGGGATCGCCACAATTTAAAATAACATTTGCCGGAGTTGCTGCCCAAACGGGATCAGGAGTTGGAGCTACTGTAACGGTAGCAGTCAAAACAGAAAGTGTGCCACAAGAAGGAGTTTCCGACCAAGTATAAGTTAAGACGCCACCCAAACAAGGGTCAATGGCACCAGTAATTACAGGAGCAACACTACCACTTATTTCACATGCACCTGACAAACCATTAGTATAGGATATATTTCCGAAAGCAGGAGGAATAGGGTCACCACAATCCAAGGTTATATCTGAAGGAGAAAAATCCCAAGTTGGATTTGGAGTAGAGGAAACATCAATGTTTTGAACAAGTTGAGCAGAGGTAACTCCACAAGAATTTGTGTATTCCCAAGTTCTTGTGATAGTATAACCTAAACAACTAGGAGAATTTATTTCGTTAACCAGAGTTGCTGTTTCACCAGCGCAGCCCATTATACTTGGAGGAATTGGAATAGAGGTCAATGGATCTCCACAAGCTAAAGTGTAACCTGGTGAATTATCTACGATCACAGGAGTTGAAGAAGAAAATGTGATAGTAACTACTTCGCTCCCCCCTCCAACATCACCAATACCTGCTCCTGTTTGAGCGTCATCAGTCATGATAATATCTATAGATACTACATCTCCACAATTTCCAGAAGCATCTGAAACTGAAAATGAAACATCATATGCTAATGTTTGAGTACCAATTTTATCGAAGGGAGAAAGTGCAGGATTTGCTGGCCATAGTCCTGCTGCACATGTTCCAGGGCCGTCATATCCTGATGGAGAACTTGGGTTCGAGTAATACCATCCAGGAGGAGCAGAATTAGGATTACAAATGCCTGCTCCGGACCCAAAAGTAAAAAAGGGGTCATTAACATCTGGAGAACCATTGGTGGAGGAAAGTTGGATTCCATGCAAAAAAGCACCACTATAAGAAGCAGTACCATTAAAATCAAATGTAACTGGGTCGCAACCTATAATTTCAATATTGAAACTATTACCTGATCCAGTGACATTGCCCATACCAGAAGTTATAGAAATTGAACCAGATACTGATACTTGAGCTAATAAACTTTTTTGGGCAAAAGACCCACATAATAAAAATACAAAGAGTAAAATTCTTTTTCCCATAATTCCCAATCAATGGTTACAAAAAATAACCAGACCACCTCGCAGTGTCGGGGGGAAAAACTGCGTTGTGAGATCCTAGTGATCGATACTATCCAAATACCGTGCCTAATACTGTATTAATTGATTGGAAACCTTGATACTATTTGGGGTCTGCAATCTAACTTTTGCGCAAAAATGAAAAATATTTATCGTTTATCCCATAGTATCAAATATTTATTTATGTTAAAATTTTGATATTCGTTTTCATTGTTAAAAAATAACTTTCTCAAAATTGTAATCAATTTTATAGGTTGATTGTGCGCCAAAAAGCTGAGATATTTTTTATTGTACCAATTTTGATATTTTATAATATACGAATTTATATGACCTTGATATTTAAATTATTACACATAATTATTTATGCTTATTTAAATAAGGAATTAAGCCAATTTTTGTTCCGTAATTGAATTTAATAGAGGTAGTATTCTTTGATATTAAGAAAATTGTTATATCTAATTGCTCAATAATTGCGCATTTACACATATTAAATCATGTACATTTAATTTTTTCGAAACACTTATAATTTTTAAGAAAACCATTTTCATATTCAAATTATTATTATATATTATTTTTCGTTATATCAAATTTCATCATTGGTAGAGTAATATATGTTAATAAATATTATATTTAATTTATACCTTGAAAAGGGTAGAACCAATGTTTTTTTAGATCGATAATAAAATTGTACTTTCGTCATATGTTTTGAGATCGGAATAAGACCAACTACAATTTTTCTGATTCAACAAACCAGTATCTAAGGTCTCAAACAATAGGAAAACTTCACGTATCAGTTTCAAAAGATAATCTCTGAACATGAAGTGGAGTTTTTTACCTAAGCAGTGGTATTTTATTATTGCAATTACAATTTTTGGCCAATCACTTTTTGGTCAAACAATCAATACTTGTAATGCAGATTTTTTTGATGTCGGCGGAGCAGCAGGCGTATATGATGTTTTTGCTGGCGGTTTTGCTGGTAATGGCGATCAAGAGGTAACTTACTGCGCGACAAGTCCGACCAATCAAATCATAAGGGCAGTATTTAGCCAATTTACCATAAAGCAAACAGATACTATGTATGTTTATGATGGTCCCAATTCTTCATCACCGTTGATTGGAGCATTTGGTGCATTGAGTAATATCAACAGCAGCTTTTATAGTTCAGGACAATGTTTGACTTTTAGATTTGTTTCTAATCCGGGCACTTTCAGCGATGCAGCTTTTTCTACATCAAGTTTGGTGGGAGGTTTTGCAGATGGATGGGCTGCTAAAATAAGCTGTGGCGTCAAACCAAGTAGCCTTGGTGTTGAAATTTGTGACAATGGTATTGATGACGACGCTGACGGTCTCATTGATGGTCAGGATGTAGATTGTATTGGTCAAGGTGCAGATCCACTCGACTTAGATTGTCAAGATGCACTATCTTATTACTTTCCTCCATTGTGGAGATTAAGACCCACAGCGGATGATCCAAGTACTCCTCAAAATGAAACATTACAGGATTCCTCCATTTTTAATGGCCCCATCACTTTTTCAATCAGTACGCTTTTTCCAACAGCAAATATCACTATAACCAATTTAAATGGTTTTTCACAAAACTATTCAGTGAATACCGGTTCTATTTTGACGGTTCCAATATCATATGCCTCAGGATTTACTCAAACATCAAATTCCAATACCATAGAAAATGGGAAAGGAATTTTGATTACCGCTGATGTTCCAATTTTTGTGAATTATCGTAATGATAGCGAATTCAATAAATTGATTTTAACCGGAAAAAATTCAGAAGGTTTGGGGCAATCTTTTTTTGTAGCTTCACAAACCAACGTAAGGGTAGCCACTCCAACAACAGTTACCAACAGAGAGGCTCACTTTGTATCTGTCATGGCTACTGAAGATAATACAAGTGTTACATTCACCTACAATAATATTATATCTGATGGCGCTGCAGGGACAGTTAGTTCACCAGTTACGATCATGCTTAACAGAGGACAATCTTATTTACTCAGGGATCCATTCCAAAATGCGACCGTTTCTGGATTATTGGTAACCTCGGATAAAGACATTGCGGTAGCATCTGGTTCGATGCACAGTTCTCAAATAAGAGTCGACTTTAGTCCAAAAAGAGATGGAGGGGTAGACGTTTTAATCCCAGTTAAAAATCTGGGTACCGACCACGTTGTTGTAGGTTCTTTAGCGAGTCCTAGTCAAGAATATGCTATCATAGTGGCGGTTGAAGATTCTACCGAGATTTTTATTGATGGCGGAGTTTTACCAATTACAACTTTGAATAAAGGCCAATTTTACCAATATAAGCCAAATAAAACTGTGGGCATGCCTACCTATATCAGAACAAGTATACCTGCTTATGTATATTATGTCTCAGGTTTGAATACTGAAGAAGTAGATATGGGACTTGCTGGCTCCATTAGTGAATGTAGAGGTTCTAGAAAAATCTCCTTTGCAAAATTTACTGGTACGGGAGTAAATAATGCCATTCAAATTGTAATTCCCAATACAGGTTTAGCTTCCTTAATGTTAAATGGTAGTCCAATTGTACCCCCTTTGGTTGCTACACCTGTTCCTGGATTGCCAACATATTCAGCAGTTACAATTCCAAATTCTATGTTAGCTGTTACCAATACTTTGGAGTCAGATCAAAGTTTTGCTGCCTCTCAAGTGGTGGGTTCAGCTGATGGAGGTGCTTTTGGTTATTTATCATCTTTTACTAGCAGATTGTATGCAAAAGACCCCGTAACTGATTTGGCTACCAATTTGATCATCATTCCTCCAGTATGTAATTTAGATTCTTTCACACAAGCTTTAACATTTGAAGGTTGTGGTGCTAATATCAAATTACAAGCTTCTAGGAAAGGGGTGCTTACAGACACCATCATAATAAGACCGGATTCTACTTCATTCACCTATGTTCCAAACCCAGGTGCGGTTGGTACAGACACCATTACTTTATCTTTTGTAAATGAGTTGGGAGTGCAAGGTGCGGTTTGTTTGGTTTTTAAATTATCAAATCCAAACGTTGAAGTGCTCATCAATGGAAGTGATACACTAAGTGTTTGTGGTAATTATAGTAGTACATTGACTCCCACCATTTCTGGAGGTTTACCCCCTATTACTTATTTGTGGAGCACAGGTGCCATGACACCAACTTTACCAGTGGTTGTTAATACTTCAACTACTTATTCTCTAATCGTTACGGACTCCATTGGTTGTAAGGATACAGCTTTTGTAAGAATCAACGTGGATACTCAGGCACCTACAATTACTTGCCCTGCGCCAATAACCGTAAGTTGTACGAATTTGATTCCAGCAGCAGATACTAATTTGGTTCTAGCGGTTGATCCAGAAGGCGGACCAGTTACCAGAACTTTTGTGAAAGACTCTATTGCAATTGCAACACAAACTTGTGCAAATAGATACGTCCTTAATAGAATTTATCAAGCGTCTGACACTTGTGGTAACATATCCAGGTGTATACAGTTGATTACAGTAAATGACGTGATACCACCAACCATAACTACAATTCCAGCAAATATAACGGTAAGTTGTGCTTCAAATATTCCACCAACAAATACAGGAGGAGTTGTTGCTAGTGATCTATGTGGCGGAGCACCAGTCATCACTGTATTGGCGGATGTGAGAAGTAATGAAACGTGTGATAATCGTTTTACTGTAACTAGAACATATATTGCAACCGATGCTTGTGGCAACACGACATCATCTTCCCAAATCATAACCGTTAATGATGTAACACCTCCAACCATAACTTCCATTCCAGCAAATGTTACAGTAAGTTGTGCTTTAAATATTCCATCTACAAATACTGGGGCAGTTGTTGCCAGCGATTTATGTGGTGGCACACCCACAATCACCGTTTTGGCAGATGTAAGGAGTAATCAAACATGTGACAATAGGTTTACAGTAACTAGGACATATATTGCAACGGATGCTTGTGGAAATACCGCATCCTCTTCACAAACAATTACTGTAAATGATGTAACTCCACCTATCATTACTTCTATTCCAGCTAATGTTACAGTAAGTTGTGCTTTAAATATTCCATCTACAAATACAGGGGCAGTTGTTGCCAGCGATTTATGTGGCGGCACACCCACTATCACCGTTTTGGCAGATGTAAGGAGTAATCAAACATGTGACAATAGGTTTACAGTAACTAGGACATACATTGCAACGGATGCTTGTGGAAATACCTCATCCTCTTCGCAAACAATTACTGTAAATGACGTAACTCCGCCAACTATAACGTCTGTTCCAGCAAACTTAACTGTAAGTTGTGCTACTGATGTACCTTCTACCAATACTGGAGCTGTAGTTGCCAGTGATCTTTGCGGCGGAACACCCGTTATAACGGTTTTAGCAGATGTTATTTCTGCTCAAACTTGTACAAATAGATTTACAATTACAAGAACTTATGTTGCAACGGATCTTTGTGGTAATACGTCATCATCTTCTCAAATTATTACAGTAAATGATCAAACACCTCCAACACCGCCAGCCCCACCAGCAAGTATAAGTTATGCTTGTATTCAGGATACTATTCCGGGGGCATCTTTAACAGCAACTGATAATTGCAACATGACTCAGGTTCCTGGTGTTTACACTGTAATGGTAAGTTCTGGAGCAGGAAGTCCTGCAGACCCAATTTTTATTACAAGAAAATGGACATTTACAGATGTATGCGGTAATATGAGTATGATTACTTCAGTAGATACAATCAATAATACTACAGTGCCGCAAGTACCTAGCCCACCTGCCGATACCTTAATTATGTGTACTCCATTACCGGTGGCGCCGACTTTAGTGCTATCTAATGGTTGTGGTCTGACATCAATTGGCGTGGTTACTGAATCTATAGTTGGTAATTCATGCGATTTCACAGTAACTAGAGTTTGGACTTTTGATCGTTCCGCAGTTAGTTTGCCAGATACTATGGTTTCTCAAATGATCAGGGTTAGAGATACCATTAAGCCTCTTGTTCCACCTGCATTAGCTGACACCATTATTTATGGTTGTGGGTTTAATTATTTTATTCAAAACCAACAGCCTGATATTCCTCCCACCACAGATAATTGCTCTACTGTAACTGTGATAAAATCAAGATCACTTCAAGTAGGAGTTGGATGTTTACCTAATTCACCCTTCATTATTAGATATAAATGGGTCTTTTCGGATGCATGTGGAAACAGAGATTCACTAACTAGAAATCTCATATTTTTTGATACTGTTCCACCCTCTTTAATAATCCCAGGCGATCTTTTTCTAACTTGTAAAAGTGAAATACCACCAATTACTCCTGCAATTGTTGCAGAAAATTGTTTACCAAATTCCCCATTATTAGAAAATTCCGTTACACAAACTATTGTAGGCGGCACTGGAAATGCAGCCAGTCCATATATTATAAGAAGAATATACAGAGTCAGAGACAATTGCTTTACAGTACAAGACACTCAGACAATCATTGTAATAGACAGTATACCTCCGGTACCGACTCCAGCGTCTTTACCAACCATAAATATAAGTTGTGAATCAGACACAAGTAGCGTTCCAATTGTAACGGCTACTGATAATTGCGGACCATTATTTTCTTCAACTTACCAAAGGACTACAAACGGTGGTGCAGGTTGTGTAGGTGATACATTGAGAATTACAAGAACGTATACATTTACAGATTCAGTAATGAATGTAGCTGCTGTAGTCCAAACAATCAATGTAGTAGACAATATAGCACCTGTGCTTACTAATGTATTTCCTAATGATACTACAGTAAATTGCACCGTCCCAGAACCAATGACTCTGATGGCTACAGATAATTGTAGTGGCCCCGTTTCAAGCATGTCAAGAGACAGTATGGTGGTTGGTACAAGTTGCGTAACTGGTGGCCAAAGAGTTGTCCGCATTTATACTTTTGAAGACAATTGTGGAAATGTCTTGACTAGACTTCAAAATATTACCATCAGAGATACTATAGATCCAGTGCTCAATGGACAAGCTCCAGTTGATCAACTATTACAATGCCCTGGTGATACTACTGATTTTCCACCAGCAATATTAACTGCTAGTGATAACTGTACTCAAACTCCTCTTACGCCTGTATTTACTTCAACCACAACGGGTAAAGGATGTGTTGGGGATACCCTTCGCATTACCAGAATTTGGACATTCACAGATGCTTGCAATAATACCTTAGTAGTTGATCAAATCATCAATGTAGTGGACAATATTGCTCCAACACTTGCAGGGCAAGAACCTGCGGATGTGACGGTAGGGTGTGATGTACCTGCTCAAGCACCTTTGACGGCAAATGATAATTGTTTAGGAACAATCACTGCTAACCCATCAGATACAATAAGGGGTGGAGATGGTAGTATAGGTAACCCATTTATCTTAGATAGATATTGGAGATTTGTAGATTCATGTGGAAACACATTGGTAGTTGATCAAAGGATTTCCGTGGTTGATGGTGCAGCACCTACACCACCTGCAGCTCCTGCGGATACATTGGTTATGTGTTTTACAGACATTCCAGTTGCTGATTCTTTGGATGCTGCCAACGAATGTGGTGGTTTCATAAGAGGGGGATCTACAGATGCTATTTCTAAAGATGGTTGTGTATATACAATCACTAGGACATGGACATTTGTAGACGCTGTAAATAACACCAGCTCGGTTTCTCAAATAATAACGGTTCGAGATACAATCGCTCCAGTTTTTGCAGGCTCACTTCAAGATAGCTTAGTCATGTGTTTGGCAGATGTACCAGCTCCTGCAACTATAACAGCTTTAGATAATTGCGCTGGTATAATAACCGGGGTGGTTACGGAAACAACCAACGGTGGGGCAGGTTGTATAGGAGATACGCTCAAAGTCATCCGCACATATACTTTCACAGATTCTTGTGGAAACGCCACGATAGTTATGAGGACAATCAATGTTGCTGACACTGTCGCTCCAACTTTTACTGTAACAGTAAATGATACCATGCTTACTTGTATTGATGATCTGCCACCATTAGCTGAAGTACAGGCAATAGGTAGCTGTGGAATCATTAGTAATTTCATGACTTCAGAAATAATTGATAGTATGGGAAGAACAGGTTGTGTTGGAGATACTATATTTATATATAGGACTTTCACCGCTACCAATGTTTGTGGTATTACCTCCAATTTCACACAGACCATAACAGTTGTCGACACCATACCACCAACTGCTGCAGAATGTTTGGACATTACCATATTTGTAGATGATCAAGGAAATGCAACTTCTCTACCTTCTCTTGAAGATATTATATCCTCATACCAAGATTGTAACGTGGTGACTGCAACTTCCAATTTGATGGATTTCAATTGCGACGCCATTCAACAGAGTAATCAGTTTGAAATAGAATTGACTGATATTTGTGGAAACACTACAATCTGTAGACCAAATGCAACAGTTGTGGACGGATTGGCTCCAACCATCATTTGCCCAATGGGACCATTTATCTTCCAATTGGATACAGGTCAATGTGACACCATAGTCAATTTTGAAGTTTTAGCATCAGATAATTGTGGAACGCCAGTAATTACCATGCTTCACGCTTCAGGCTACCAATCTGGTTCTGCATTCCCTAAAGGTGTCCATGAATTAACGTTTGTAGCAACTGATTTCTCAGGATTATCTGATACTTGTACATTTACTGTGACAGTTTTGGGTGCAAATGGACGTGCAGATTTAGCTTGTAGAGGTGAAATCAATTATTCTGTCAATGAGTATTGTGAGTTACATCTTTCAGCAGATATTTTCTTAGCAGGAGATGGATATGCTTGTGCAGATGAATACTTGGTATGTGTATTTTTGGATAGTGCAAAAACTATACAGATT
Source organism: Bacteroidota bacterium (assembly GCA_029567325.1). GTDB lineage: Bacteria > Bacteroidota > Bacteroidia > Chitinophagales > Saprospiraceae > JADKBO01. Next base: position 26,107 of record JAKQLF010000349.1, read on the forward strand.
CCAAATGATACAGTATTGGATAGATCTTTCCTTGGTAAGCGTTTGATATACGTAATTAAGGACACAACAACTGGTAACTCTTGTTGGGGAACGCTTCTACTAGAAGATAAATTACCTCCAATGCTAGTGGGTTCTTCAGATACTTTGACATGTGGAGATGACATTTCACCTGAAATCGTTGGCTTCCCAGTACCTGACTCAATAAACATAGTTTATGTAAAGACAGGAACTGGGAAGCCAACGATT
>JAKQLF010000362.1 GCA_029567325.1 Bacteroidota bacterium
TGGCTTCAGCCTGTGGTGGAAAATGGTCCATCTCGACACCAGTGGGCTTTAGCCCAACATTCCCTTTTTGCAGAAATCAGACAATATGTACCTGATGTGAATGCTAGCAAAAATCTAGCATCTAAGTTATGAGCCATCATCATTAGCCACTGGCTTTAGCCTGTGGATAATGGTCCATCTCGATACCTGGGCTTTAGCCCAATATTTCCTGTATGAATTGCAGAGAGATTAGCTATCAGTTATCAGATTTCAGTGGTCAGCTTTTTGCAGAAATCGGACGAAATGGAACTGATTTGAATTCTAGCAAAAATCTAGCATACACATACAAGTTGAGACCCATCATCATTAGCCACTGGCTTTAGCCTGTGGTGGATAATGGTCCATCTCGAAACCTGGGCTTTAGCCCAATTTCCCTATGTTATTTGCAACAATCAGCTAGGTTTTTCACAAATAATCATTTGTTCTTTCTAGAGACAAAAGAGCAAGAAAGTGCAAAATTTTGTGCTTCTACAAAAAATGTCTTAACTTTCGAAAACATCATCACCTAAATCTATATGAAAGGATATTTTTTCCTAATGACTATAATTTTGTTCGGCTCATGTAAATCGACCTTCAAATCCACAACCGAACAAGCAGTTTTTGTTTCTGCAAGAAAGTACCCGGCGCAAGTAAAGCAATTGGAAATAGACCCACTAGGATCAGTTTATATTTTGGACAAACTCAATAAACTCACTAGATTTAATACCATTAACAATACTAAAACGGAATATGTGGATAATCGTTTGGGTAATATCGATGATTTTGATCCTCGAAATCCCCTAAGTATCATGGTATTCTTTCGTCAATATGGCATCGTCAAATTTTTGGATAACACATTGAGTCCTATCAGAATCATTCCTTTGCAAGACAATGAATCCTTCCAAAATGTGAGTGCAGCTTGTACTACCAATGACAACAAACTTTGGCTTTTTGAAGAGAATCAACAGCGCATTTATAAAGTCGGTGACAACCTCCAAGTCATCGCAGAAACCAACCGTTTGAGTGATTTGGGCCTTCAAAAAGTGCAAGTAGTCAAAATGCGAGAAAACAACAACAAACTAGTTGTCCTGATCAAAAATGAAGGCCTGTTTGTATTTGATAATTTTGGCCAGTTTCAAAAAAAAATCAAAACTGACGGTTATGCCGACTTTCAGTTTTGGGAAGACAATATCATACAGTTTGAAAATTGCAGAGCAATGGTATTACCCATATCCAATCCCTTGCAAATACAGCAAAGTGAAGATCTGTGTTTGCTCAATTCAGGTGCAAGGAGTGCTAGGAAACTCAAGCAAGGTTGGCTTTTGTCCTTTGAAGATGGGGTAGATTATTTTTCTAAATAATTTGTTTCGTAAAGTATCTGCTGAGTTATCTCCTATTTTGATCAAAAGGGATCCATTTTAAGTGATACTTCGGCCATTTTTTCAGAAAGAGCGCTCCAATTAATGCAAAATGAGATCCGTCTGACTTAAAATGCCTTTAATAATTGATGCAAAAGCGAATAGCTGGATGGCTACTTTGAATAATATTTTGATAAACTAAATAATTGCAGAAATAATTTACAAGCCTTTTTGTATATTTCGGAAGTTCGTTTAATTTACGTGCTTATTGAAATCAATTATCTTATAAGGATGCCTGAAAGCTTCAAAGTTCACTATTTGTCCGCAGAATGTTACCCCGCCGCAAAAACAGGTGGTTTGGCAGATGTTGTAGGCGCACTACCCAAATATCTCAATAAACTGGGTGCAGAAGTAGCTGTTTTTATGCCCAAGTACCACATGAGGTGGTTTTTTGACAAAAATTTTGTGGTAGAATTTCAAGGAGCTTTTCAGTTAGGCTCTGAATATGTCCAATTTCAAGTTGAAAGACTTGATAAAGAGGAGTTGGGATTTTATTTATATGTCATTGATATACCAGGAAAATTTGACCGCAATGGTGTTTATGCAGACTCAAGTACCGGCATATTTTTTGGAGACGAAATAGAAAGAAATATATCTTTCCAAAGGGCTTACCTGACCTTTATCAACACTTGGTCAGAGTTGCCAGCAGTCATACACAACCACGATCATCATACTGGTTTAGTGCCATTCATGATGAAATTTTGTCCGCAATTTGCACGTCTAAAAGCCATACCTTCCGTATTTACTATTCACAATCAAGCTTACCAAGGCGCCTTTGAGTGGGATAGAAAGTATTTGTTGCCAGGATATGACATCTGGAACGAAGGATCTTTGGACTGGGCTGGTAAAATCAATCCCTTGGCGGCCTCTGTAAAATGTGCTTGGAAAGTGACTACGGTTTCACCATCATACATGGAGGAGCTCAAGAGAAATAGTTTTGGACTGGAATGGCTATTCAATACAGAATCTGCCAAATCTATTGGCATCTTAAATGGTATAGATGATGAAGTTTGGGATCCAAAAACAGATAGTTATCTGGATTTCAAACTGGAAGGAGATGTGGCGTCCTTCAAAATGGAAAATAAAAAGATTTTGTTGAAGAACTCCAAATTAGATATTAATGCACCTTTGCTTGCTTTCATTGGAAGGTTCGCCATGGAAAAAGGTGCAGATTTGTTATATGGATTAATCGAAGGCGCTATCAAAGGTGGCAATCCAATGAATTATTTGATCTTGGGAACAGGTGATAAAGGAGTGGAGGCAGGTCTTAAACAACTTGCCGATAAATATCCCAATAAAGTAACTTCATTCATTACTTACAACGAGAAACTTTCTCACGAAATCTATGCTGGGGCAGATTTTCTCGTTATGCCTTCCCGTGTCGAACCATGCGGACTCAATCAAATGTATGCCATGCGTTATGGCACCATTCCCATTGTCCATAATATAGGTGGTCTCAAAGACAGTGTAAAAGATTACGATGGAACGGATGGCACTGGAATAAAATTTCCTAACTTGGATATGGGTGTGATGCTTGGTAAACTGTGGGAAGCACAGCTCATTTATCATGATAAAGAAGCATTCTGGAAGATTGTCAAAAGTGCCATGGCTCAAGATAATAGTTGGAATAACAGCGCTGGTAAATACATGGAAGTTTACAAAGACGTACTCAAATTAGCTTAAAACCATATTTGTATAATAATCTGCAATAAAATTTAAAAAAGATAAACTATGAAGCAAAATAGGAATATTACCTCGAGGTTTATATGTCTGATTTTGGGAGGTGGAAAAGGAACGAGACTCCATCCCCTTACAGCCAAAAGATCCAAACCAGCAGTTCCCATTGCCGGAAAATATCGATTGATCGACATTCCAATTTCAAACTGTTTGAATTCAGGAATAAATAAAATATTTGTTCTGACTCAATTCAACTCAGCTTCTCTCAACAGACACATCAAAAACACTTATCACTTTGATAATTTTACCAATGGATTTGTCGACATACTAGCTGCTGAACAATTTGAGGGCAATATTGAGTGGTTTCAAGGCACGGCAGATGCAGTAAGGCAATCTGTAAGAAATATATCCATCAGTGACTTTGACTATGTCATGATTTTATCTGGAGATCAACTTTATCAGATGGATTTTGAAATGATGGCGACCTACCACGTTGCACAGAATGCAGCAGTTACTATTGCAACGATTCCTGTGGATGCAAAGCGTGCTACTTCCTTTGGAATTATGAAAGTCGATCAAAAAGGTTATATCAATTCTTTCATCGAAAAACCCGACAAGTCGATTTTGCAAAATTGGAAATCTCCGGTTACTCCAGAATTAGTTGCTGAAGGCAGAGATTATTTAGCTTCAATGGGTATCTATATATTCAACAGAAAAGCTCTCCGCGATTTGCTCAATGAAAATCCAAATGCAACTGACTTTGGAAAAGAATTGATTCCAATAGCATTGAAAGAAGGCTCACAAGTCGCTAGTTATATGTTTGACGGATATTGGACAGACATAGGAGATATCGAGTCATTCTTTGAGGCAAACATCGAATTGGCCAACGACATTCCAAACTTCAACCTATTTGACAATGTCAACAGGATTTATACCAATGCAAGACAATTACCTCCTTCCAAACTTCAAGGCACAACTTGCACCAATTCCATCATATCGGAAGGTTGTATCCTGCATGCCAAAAGCATAGTTAATTCTGTGATTGGTATCAGGGCGAGGATTGGTGAAAATGCAGTCATCATGAATACCTATGTGATGGGTAATGACTATTACGAAACATTTGAAGATCTCAAGCGTACAGACATTCCAATTGGTATTGGCAAAAACACTTATATTGAGAATGCCATCATCGATAAACAAGCAAGAATTGGTAGCAATGTCATCATCAAAGGAGACAAGTCTTTGGAAGATAAGGAGACAGATCAATATGTAATTAGGGATGGCATCATCGTAGTGAAGAAAAGTGTGACTATACCAGATGGGTCTAAAATTGGTAAAGTAGAATAAACTTTTGTTACTTTTTTTGTGGAATGCGTCCAAAGGTTGTTAATAAATTATCAAAACAACTAACTAAGACTTATGACCACTCAAAGAGATGAAGATTATCTAATCTGTAAAGAATACAAAGAAAGAATTGGCCAAAAATCCAATGAATTTCAAGACTTCATTACATTCCAACACCCGAATAAGAATTATTACTTTGCTTGGGTAAATAATGATGAAATTATTTTGCGAAGTGAAGCTTATCCTGATGAGGAAAAAATGATCAAAGGGATAAAAGCTATACTTAAAAATAGAGACATTATTGAAAGGTACTCGGTTGAAGAAAATCACGGTGTTCATTTTTTGATCCTTTGGGGAGGTGGAAATCATCAAAGTCATACTGGTGGTTTTGAAACTCACAATGAAATAGGAAGAAGTTGTCCTAAGAAGTCAAGACAAGAAATTTATGACCTTTTGGCTTTTAAAGGAGCTGACTTTGCCAGTGCCATTGCGCCTGTTGCATTGGGAGCAAGTAGTGCTATTATGGCTGCTGCAAAGGCCTCGGCAACTGCAAGTTTGGTGGAAAAAGACAAAGCTGGAACAGTTTCCTACGTGAAAGATTCTGGCAAAGACAAAGCTGGCGCAACCGCAAGTGGAGGATTCAAATGGTGGTATTTGCTTCCGTTGTTACTCATACCTTTATTTTTCTGGATGAAAGGTTGTGACAAAAGCACAGACCCTTCAACAACAATGCAAAATGAAGTTTCCACATCAACTACAGGTGACATGGCTGCTGCAACGGGTAGTTCAGTAGATACCTCAGCAAATATGGCTGCAAACGGTGGTCAAGATACAATTGTCAGTAATGCCGCCTCTACTCCAGCAGCTGTAGCTCCTGATTGTGGTTTAAATTGGATTCTTTTTGATTTCGATCAATACAGCATCACTTCAAATGCCAATCAAGAACTTGCTGTAATGGCAAAAATTTTGAAAGAAAATGCAACATACACAGCATCTTTAAGTGCTCACACAGACGCAAGAGGAAGTAATGAATACAATGACCAATTGTCACTCAACAGAGCAAATGCCGCTAAAAATGTGTTGATCTCTATGGGCATAGACGCGGCAAGGATCAAAACTTCAGCATCTAGCGAGGCAGACCCAATAGCAACTAATACAGATGATGATTCTGGAAGAAAATTCAACAGAAGGGTCGTGTTGCGTGTTTTCGATGCTAATAATGTAGAAATTTGCAAGTCAATACCTCCGGATGTTCCAGGTAGTTTACAAGCAAAATAATCAAGTATAAATAAAAAATGCGATCAAGTTTTTTGATCGCATTTTTTATTTTAAAACAGTTTTATTTATCCTTAGGTCGAAGAAAAAAGGAATGTTCGTATAGCCAAAAGTGAATGCTCCTAAAGCTTTCTAATTCTTCATAATCTTTCATCTCTCATCTCTCGTCTTTCGTCTTCCATCTCTCGTCAGGAGTTACTTCCAAACAATTATTTATTTTATATACCATTTGATCAGTTTGAATAATCGATTTTTATAAGGAGGATATAAAAGTCCGGGATCCAAGGTGCTTGGAGATTTAAGCACCCCTTTCACGTGTGAGAAAACATCAAACCCAAATTTACCATGATAGGAACCAATACCGCTGGCCCCTCTACCTCCAAAGGGGAGATTGGGGTTCCCGAGATGCGACAAAGTATTATTTACACAACCTCCTCCAAATGCAAAATTATTTATGATGTATGATTCAAATTCAACTTCTGATGTAAATATATAACATGACAAAGGATTGGGATTTTTGCGTAAAATGGGTAATATTTCGGATTCATTGGAATAGCTAATGATGGGTAAAACCGGGCCAAATATTTCTTCTCTCATCACCGAATCCTCAAAAGTGACCTCAGTCAGTAGGGTAGGCTCAATGTATAAATCACTTTCATCAACTTGTCCACCATATGCAATTTTGCCTTGGTTGAGGTAGGAAGCCACTGCCTTAAATCTGTTTTTATGGATAAGCCTGCCAAAATCAGGGCTCAGCTTAGCATCCTTACCAAACATTTTTTCAATCTGTTTGATCATCTCAGCGATGAGTTTGTCTTTTTTACTTTCATGGACCAAAACATAATCAGGAGCTACACAGGTCTGACCTGCATTATACGTTTTTCCCCAAATGATTTTTTTCGCAGCCTGTTTTATTTTTGCCGAATGATGCACGATGGCTGGACTTTTACCTCCCAATTCAAGCGAAACTGGAGATAAATGTTCAGAGGCAAGTCTCATGATTTCCTTTCCGACCCTTGTCGAACCGGTAAAAAATATGTGGTCAAAATCAAACCTTTTGATCAATTGTGGGACTACTACATCTCCAGGGCCAAGTATGGTTTCTAGATATTCATTCTTAAAAGCCGACTGAGTTATTTTCAAAATTACAGCTTCCGTATGACTCGAAATTTCACTTGGTTTTAATACAATAGTGTTTCCAGCAGCTATTGCACCAACCAAGGGGCCAAATAACAACATAAATGGGTAGTTGAAAGGCGAGATAAGCAGAACTACACCCTTAGGTTCATAATAAAGTCTGGACATTGCTGGTTGTAGAACCAATGGAGTACCCACTGTTTCTGATTCCATCCAGCCTTCCAAATTTTTAATGGCAAATTTTATTTCTTCATAAATGATCGCTATTTCACTGGTGTATGCTTCAAATCTTGACTTGCGCAAATCTTTGTATAACGCATCAAATAAAGCTTCTTCATGGCTTAGAATGGCAGCCTTAAGGTCCTTGAGTTTTTGGATACGAAAATCATAACTCCTGGTAGCACCCGTTTCAAAATAGGCGCGTTTTGTCAAACAAATTGATTGAATATCAATGGCATTTATGGCTGTTTCCATTTTTTGAATTTAAGATCTTGTTTGATTCCAGCAGTTTGTAAAAGCATTATTGCGGAAATCCCAATAAAATTATCATAAAAATGAAAAATATGACCAATTTGTTTTTAAATCATTTTTTAAGAAAAGCAAAGAGCGATTAAGATCAAAATAATTTTCAAAGTTCAAAGCTATTATTCCTCAACAATTTGAAGTTTAGCATATTGCAACATGATGCGTTTTTCGGGATTGTCACTCAATGCGGGAAAAACAATACTAGCCACCATTCTTTCATCAATAGATTTTACAGTACCCTGTCCAAATTTGAGGTGAATCACTTTTTGGCCAACTTTTATATCCTCCGACCTATTGGGTACAAAGTCCTTAGGATCAATATTTACCTGAGGTTGATTAAGTGTTTTGGTTTTGAAATTACCCAATAGTTTTGGCTCACCAAAGGAAGAAGACGACTCTCCGAAGTCAGGTTTTTTGTTTAAAATCGTCAAAGGATCGTAGTTCTTTTGATCAATTTCTTCTATAAAACGACTGGGATCATTGAAACGCATATTTCCAAAATGATACCTACTATTGGCATAAGTGAGTGTTAAATGTTCTTCTGCGCGGGTAATGGCCACATAAAATAGCCGTCTTTCTTCATCAATTTGATCGGCAGTAATCATGGCTTGATAAGATGGAAAAAGATTTTCCTCCAAACCAACTACAAAAACAGATTTAAATTCCAAACCTTTGGCCGAGTGTACGCTCATCAAGGTCACGGTATCCTGATCTGCGCCATCTTTATCTTGATCCGTCATCAGCGAAATGGTTTGCAAAAAAGCAGCCAAACTTTTGCTGGTTGCCACTTCTTCGCCTGGTGCCAATTCATCGTCTTCTACAAACTCTTTGATACCATCAAGCAATGAGTTGACATTTTCTAGTCGGCCTTGTCCCTCCAAACTGGTATCGCTTTTGAGCTCGCCCAAAATACCAGATGCTTTGGCGATGAATACAGCAGCGTCGTAAGCATTGGCTGTAACTGCTTTTGCCTTACAAGCTTTGATGATGCCTGTAAATTCAGCGATGTTTTTTGCAGCACGGGAAGTGAATTCCATCTGACCCAACACTTGCCACATTGATATTTCATTATCGTCTGCTATTTGACTGATTTGCTCAATGGTGCTGTTACCAATGCCTCTTTTGGGATAATTGATCACCCTCTTCAACGCTTCATCATCTTTGTCATTGACCACCATCCTGAGGTAAGAAACCAGATCTTTGATTTCTTTGCGACTATAAAAAGAAAGACCTCCATAAATGCGGTAAGCGATGTTGTATCGACGCAGTTGCTCTTCAAAAATTCTGGACTGGCTATTGGTGCGATAGAGAATGGCAAAGTCTTTATTAGCGAGATTGTACCTATTTTTTTGTTCTATAATGGTATCTGATACGCGTTTTCCTTCTTCAGAATCGGTCATGGCCTTAATCAATTTGATCCGTTTGCCATCTTCCTTTTCCGTAAAGATTTTCTTTTGAATTTGCTTTTTATTGTAAGTAATCACCTCATTGGCTGCATTGACAATGAAATTGGTAGATCTGTAATTTTGTTCCAGTTTATAAGTTCGTACTTGAGGGAAATCGTGCTCAAATTGTAAAATATTTTCAATTGTAGCCCCTCTGAATGAATAGATACTCTGAGCATCATCACCTACAATGCAGATGTTTTCTTCACTATTTTGATACTTCGCCAGAATTTTGACGATTTCATATTGTAGATAGTTGGTATCTTGAAACTCATCTACCATGACAAACCTAAACTGACGCTGGTATTTTTCTCTGACATTATCAGGGTTTTGATAAAGCAACTTATACATTTGTAAAAGCAGGTCATCAAAATCCATGGCGCCTGCACGGATGCATTTTGCGGCGTATTTCTCGTAAATTTGATAGATCAAAGGCCTCCTATTCATACGGTCTAGAGCCATAAGATCATCGTTGGCAGCATAAGCTTTTGGGGTGATGAGGTTTGACTTTGCCGCTGAAATTCTAGACCTCACTTGCCCAGCGGGATAAACTTTTTTATCCAAGTTCATAGATTTGATGATGTCATCAATCACGCCTTTGGAGTCATCACTATCATAAATAGTAAAGTCATTGGGATAACCAATGCGATGAGCTTCAACCCTTAAAATTCTTGCAAATAGAGAGTGAAAGGTGCCTGCCCATACTTTGTTCGCCTGACTTCCAACAACACGTTCAATCCTCGCCTTCATCTCTTTGGCAGCTTTATTGGTAAAAGTCAACGCAAGAATTTGACCAGGGTTTGCACCGCAATTGATGAGGTGAGCAATGCGATACGTTAGAACTCGTGTTTTTCCCGATCCTGGTCCAGCAATTACCATTACAGGTCCTTCAAGGGCAGTAACGGCATCTCTTTGTACCCCATTCAATTCGTTCAAATATGAAAATCCTACATCTTGTTTCATCCAGGCAGCGCTCATTTTTTCTCAGAGGGTCAAAAATCGCATTTTAAGTGGTGAAACTAGAATTATTCATTCAGTTTTTTTTAATATGTTGAGTCGAAAGATGGTCGTTTAGTGAAATATTCAATAAAAATCGATAAGTTTGAGCCTATTAATAAAATCAACTGTGTCTAAAGCAAAATTCATTGTTTTCGAGGGTATTGACGGAAGTGGTAAAACTACTTTATCAAAAATGTTGCAAGATTACTTTGAAAAAAATATAGGCCCTACCCACTGGACTTGTGAGCCTACCCACAACAGTATCGGCAAAATCATCAGATCTGTTTTAAAGCATGACATGGTAATGGGGGAGCAGGCCATCGCTGCTTTATATTTGGCCGACAGATTGGATCACATCCACCATGATGATTATGGAATGAAGCATAAGATTGAGCAAGGCACCCATGTGATTTCTGACCGTTACTACATGTCATCCTACGCATATCATGTTCCTCATGTCAGTTTGGAATGGGTCATCAATGCCAATTCGATTTGTGCAGATGCATTAAAACCAGACATCATTTTTTACATCGACATTGATGTAGAGACAAGTATGAATCGTTTGGCAAAAAGCCGAGAATCTCAAGATCTTTTTGAAACTGAAGAAAGAATTACCCAAGTTCACCAGAACTATTGGAACGCCATTAAAAGAATCAGAGCCTCTGAAAATGTAGAAATTATTGATGGCAGATTACCAATCGATGAGGTCTTTCAAACCATTCTTTCTAAATTGTAAAACTGCTGAATTGCGAAATTGCTGAATTGCGAAATTGCTGAACTGCGAAACTGCTGAATTTTAATACTGCGGAAACTGCGAAATGTCTCGTGTCCCTGCTTACCGCAAAGGATTACTGGGGCTTTCAATTTCCAAATTGTGACATTGCTGAACTGGTAAATTGTGAAACTCCTGAACTTTGTGAATTTCGAGATTGGCACGTCCTAAAAAAATAAAATTAAAAAAGGACAAATTCTAGCTTGAATTTTACTAGAATGTAAAGTAAATTTTTTGGTTTTGTTATTTTGATACGTACTTTAAGAAACTTTTAAAATCGTCAAAGAAAAGTGGTTTTCCAAAGAGACGCATTATAAATGGAATAATCAAAAAACGTAACGTAATTTCGAAAGCTTCGATTAGAGCTTCTAGAATTCGTAGCGGACCAACTGTACAGTATAAAACTATTCGATCAAAAAGTGAATTGCAACAATTATAAGATGAAACATATTTAGGGTTAAAGCCATCAGCTAATGCAGTTTGCCAAAAAATAAAATGTCTACTTGAAGTATATTGGTGAGCATAACTATTTCTTTCCCATTCATTTTCAATTTGACTATTATTTCTTTCCCACTCACTTTCAATTTGACTATTATTTATATCAAAAACAAAACCTGGATATGATTTAGAGCTTGTTTGATCTTCGTTATAATCCTTTCCTTCAATTCCGATATATTTTCTTTCTATAATATCCCATTCGAAGGATATTTCCGTGTATTCAAAAATTTTACCCCATGCTACTGATGTAATCATTAGACTTATACCACCAGCAAAAAAAGCAATAAACAAAAATTCAACATATCTATTACCAGACTTTTTCGAAATTTCAAGTTTTATAAAAGGTATAAATAATAAAATTCCAACCCATAGAAAAGAGAATGTGAAAGGTGTATCAAATTCATTTTCTGATAATATTTTATAAATTGCAACAAGTAGTTGCTGTGCAAAGTAGGTGCAAAGTACAATACTGAAATCCAAAAAAAATCCTAATCCAAATTTTTTTACATCATTAAATATATTCAAAGCTATTCCCATTGAAATTTAAAAATTTTGACAAATTTAGTACAAAAGAAATTAAAGGAATGATCAAAATAGAATTTTCACCAAGTGTTATCTTTTTTATTAAACGTTGAATTTTTTTTCTTTCAAAATATCTGCAATTGTTCTTTATCACCGTAACAACGAAAATTAACTCTGAAGTCAGATGATAATCACTTACTTTCTGAATTCTACAATAATCTTGAATTTGAATTAATACTTTAAGCTACTGATTAACTGGAGCCAATTCAACCTCCAAGCCATCGATAGCATCGACCATTTTAATTTGACAACCCAAACGACTGTTTGATTTTACAAAAAAGGCTTGATCCAACATGTCCTCCTCATCTTGAGAAGCTTCAGGAAGGTCATGGTCACTCAACACATATACATGGCAAGAAGCGCATAGAGCCATACCGCCACAAGTACCCTCGACAGGTAATTCATAAGATTTACAAACTTCCATTAAGTTCATAGCCATATCTGTTGGCGCATCCAATTCGTGTTGTACACCTTCTCTATCTTTTACTTTTATGCTGATAATGTCTTCCATTCTTTGTTTTTACTCTCCGTACAATAGCTTGACCATCCATTTTAGTTCCGTAATTTTGGATGATTGCCCCGCAAAATTAAAATATTTATCAATATGTTAAAAGTCTATTTGAAATTGAATTAGAAGGACAGAATAACATTGTTTTTAAAATTTTAAGAAATGGTCGCATTAGTGTTAATCCTATTATAAATGACCACATCAAAGACTCCATCTGGCTAACTTTTAGCAATTTTATTTCGTCAAGATTGTAGACATAAAAACTATTTGACATGAAAAAGATTGCTATACTATTATTGCTCTTGGTAGGGATTACAAGTTGTACCGATTATGATGAGGTTATTTTGCCCGTTGTAGGTTTTTACGACGCTCGTGTTGTAGGATATTCTGGTGGTTTCGAGATGAATGTTGCTGCCAACGGTGGTAAAAATGTCATCATAGAAGCACCTTTTGATGGAGAAATTTGGGAAATCATCGACGCAAGATTTAATGACGGCGAAGATTTCAGAAAAGAAATAAATATTCCACGACAATCTCTTGGTGATGGTGTTGAAATTTGGGGTGAAGGCTTTTACTACGATGGCAATATCCAGCTAGATTATAAAATGTCTTTCTGGGGAGATGTGTATAAGTATAAAATACTGGGGATCCAATATTAATACTCAAAATAAAGGGCAGTCCTACAAAATATTGACAATGCAATATTTGACTCTCAACAGCGGGACTGCCCCTATTGATTTTTATTTAAAGAGCTAATTTAATAAAACAAATTGTACATGAAGACTAAAGATGAGAGCCGAAAGATGAGAGATTTCTCAATAGTGATCAACATGTGAGACCCGATTATAGAACTTCGACATCGACTGGGGAAAATATCAGTTCCAAGCTTGAGTAAAAGCTCGATTTGTCCCAGCTTCCTAGTTCAAATTAAATTCATGTAAAACGGGACCGAAAATCAGAAACTAGAAATCCTCCTACCATAAGTTTATCCTGCATTCAAAATCCTTAGTGTACTATAGAAGGCACAAAAATTTTGTGCTCCCAGCTGTCCCTGCTTCTGAAAGGGATTGAAATCCATTCCAAAATATTTTGTATTTTTAAATTTCATCCTTAAATCATAATTTTAGCACAAATGGCCAATTTATTAGATCAACCAATTTCTGCCCAAATAGGAATGCAAAAGTATAAGGTCACCATTCAATGGAGAAATGGTGAACTCATTGCCGATGAACCAACATCATTGGGTGGCCTTGATTCGGGACCTGATCCATATACCTTGCTTTTAGCTTCACTGGCTGCTTGTACCTTATCCACTTTGAGAATGTATATTGACCGCAAAGAATGGGGCATTACAGTGTTGAAAATTACCCTCAATCTAAGCCAGGAAATGGTCGATGGCAAAGTGCAGACAACTTTTGATAGAGACATTCGATTTAATGAAAATATAAGCTTGGAACAACAGGAAAGATTATTATCAATAGCCAAAAAATGCCCGGTTTCAAAAATATTAGAAAATAATATATTGATCCAAACTAAAATTCAAAATCATGGATAAAAACAACATCACAAAAGAGTATACCAATGGTGAAATTACGGTCATTTGGCAAGCTGGCAAGTGTATCCACTCTGCGAATTGCGTGAGAAACCTCTCTGCAGTTTTCAAACCCAAAGAACAACCTTGGATCAAAATGGACCAGGCCTCATCCGAAGAGATTATCAATACAGTTGGCAAATGTCCCTCAGGCGCATTGACTATCAAATAGAGGTCAACTCGTAATTTTATCATGCCAAAAAGCTCCAAATCATTTGGTTTAAATAATTCAATATTTTTATGGATAGAAGAGATTTTAATAAATATCTGTTGCACACCATTCCTGCTGCTTATCTTTACCCTATGTCATCAAAGCAAAAACTAGACTCCAAAGTGAGCACATTTTTAAAACCAGGAGACACCGTAGGACTCATTGCTCCTTCTGGACCACTCAAAGACGATCGATTCCAAAAAGCTTTCAAAACCATGGAAAGTTTTGGCTTTTTGGTCAAACACACAGATCATATCTACAAAAAATATGGCTACTTGGCAGGAACTGATGAAGAAAGACTATCTGATATCCATACAATGTATCGTGACAAATCCGTAAAAGCTATCTGGTGTCTCAGAGGAGGTTATGGCACAGCGAGATTACTATATGATTTGGACTATAAACTCATCAAAGCAAATCCAAAACCCCTCATCGGCTATAGTGATATCACCGCTTTATTATTGGCGATCAATCAAAAAACTGGTCAACAGGGTTTTCATGCGAATATTGCGGCATCCGATTATACCGACTTTACTTTCAACCACACCCGTGACATGCTGATGGGAAACCAGAAACATTTTATTTTTGAGGCAGACTCAGAAGAAGAGAAAGGCGTTCTTTATGAACCTTACACAATCACTCCAGGAATGGTAGATGGCCCATTGATTGGTGGCAATCTCACACTTTTAGCATCTATGGTTGGTACCAAATTCAACCCCAAATACAAGAATAAAATAGTTTTTATTGAAGACGTAGGTGAAAAGCCTTACCGAATTGACCGCATGTTGGTTCAAATGATGCAAGGGACAGATTTACAACAAGCTGCTGGAATTGTGTTTGGCCATTTTATAGACTGCAACGGTGAAGATGAAGCTTTTACATTTACGCTCCGGGAAACCTTGACAAAGCTCATCGCACCATTAAAAATTCCAGCTTATTATGGCGCACCTTTTGGGCATCGAAAAAATATTGCGCCGATCCCAATTGGAGCCACGGGCACCATAAATGCAGAAAAAATGCAACTTACGATCGCTATTTAAATTTTTTCATTTGAAGGATACCCCAGTTCAAAATAACTTCTTCATCATTGGTTTGCCACGTTCAGGCACCACCATGCTTGAGCAAATGCTCGATGCTCACTCAAAAGTTGCTGTTTGTCCAGAGATATCCTCTGGTATGGCTTTTTCAAGAATGCTCAAGGAAAATGAAACAATTGACTACCAAAAAGGCCGTCTTTTGCTCAACTCGTTTCATCAATGGGCCAAATCATTTGAGGATCCAATTAAAGAATGTTTGAGTCAATTGGCTACAACCAATTCATATTATCCATTGAAGGCAAGTGATTTCTATAACGAACTGATGGAGCTTTATTTGACCACAAAAAAAGCTGAAATTTTTGGTGAAAAAACTCCAGAAAACTTATTTTATATTCCTACTATCAAACGGATACTGCCTCAGAGTAAATACATTGTTTTGCTCAGAAATCCTTTGGATGTTTTGTTGTCCATGTGTGAATGCCTTGGTTTAGTGCTCAAAGAATCTGTGAATGATCGATTGGTCTTCCAATTAGCACCCATCGTAAAAAAAGGTTTGAATGAATTATATAATCAGAATAATCTCAAAGATCAAAGTCAAATATGGATAAATTATGAAGAGTTAATTGCAAATCCAGAACCAACACTCAACCGTTTGTGCCAATTTCTTGGAATAAAATATGAGCAAGAAATGATGGATTTTCAATTTAGGAAAAAATTTGTAGAAGGTGCAGCTTACAATCGCATCATTCACAAGGGGCTAGACCTGCCTATTACAAATGCAAGAATTGATAGGTATAAGCAAGTATTTACAAAGCAGCAAATTTATTGGATTTACCAATACCTGTTGCCAGAAATTCAATCATTACCATATGAAATTGAATATGAAAAAGTGCCTCTTTCAATCAAAATGAAAATGGAATTAGGTTATTTGAAAATGGCATATAGGTTGAGGTTTCATGACATTTCTGAGTTTAGAAAGAGATGGCATAATCAAATAAAATACCAATTGATTAAACTTTTTGAGCACACCTTATTGGGAAAATACTTTACGAGAAACTTGAAATGGGATATAGAAGATTGGGTGTAATCAGCTGAGGTTACAGATTATCTCATGAACAATTATAAGGCTTTAAAAGAAAGCAAAGTCATCAAAGCCAATTTTAGTTTTGAGCATTTAGTTGAATTACTTTACATAAATTTTGTTTGAATAAACCAACTCATATTCATATGCAACTTCTTCTATAAATCTGGTTTGATAAATGATGTGATGCGGTTTGCCAATTAATTTATCTTCAATTTGCAAGAATAATTCATCTGCATTATTACCTATATCAGCAATTTTGGTGGCTATACCGACAGGCGTACTTACGATTTTACAACCATTTGCATAAGCTTCTGCCATCACCATTCCAAATCCTTCATAATTAGCAGTATGCAAAAATATCTTAGATTGGGCCATTAAATCAAGTAATTCTGGTCGGGGAATAAATTCTTTGATGCTGATTTGATTGGACAATTGAGCTTGCGCTATTTTTGATTTCAATTTTTCGTATTCTGTCCCTGAACCAATCAATAATGCTTGTACTTGGGGGTATTTTTTAGCTATTTTAAAAACAACCTCTAGCCATAATTCATAATTTTTTAAAGGAATAAGCGAACCACATCCCAAAATGTCAATGGGCCTTTTTTGTGTAAGATTATACACGATATCTTCTTTACCAATACCCCAATAAATAATATGATTGGTACTTTTTCCTGTAGTTTGTTGTAATACTTGTTTTTGGTAATCTGAGATGGCAATCAAATCATCATAATCATAGTACTTGAGATATTTGAGATACTTATTAGACGGTAAAACGTCTTGGCCCATCAAAGTATTGACGTGAGGAACACCAAACAGTTGACTCAATTTGTTTCCAACCAGCCATGCAGGCCCAACCCAAAAACTATGAATAACTTGAAAGGGTTCCCTTTTATGTGCTTTGATGGCATAAAAAAAACTGTATATCCAATTGATCCACCTCAGTTTTCGAGGTTTGAATTTACAAGCCGAATGTACTTGAATGCCATTCCAAAGATAAGGTTTACCAGTGTAAGGATAATTGATGGCAATAATTTCAAGTTCAATTCCTCGGGCAACAAGAGCTTTGGCCAATAGCTGCATAGGTGGTACGCTATTTACCATTGATTCATTGGGTGCAAAACCTGGGGTGATCCACAAAACTCTCATCAATAATTAGGATTCTATTACAAAATTAGATCATAGGTTATGACCTTCTAATTTCAAATATAAAATTTAATTCTCCCAATGCCTTGGTTTTGTGCACAACATTCAATTCAAAATGATTAATTGATGCAATTGCAGTAATTTTATCAATATCACAATCTTCACTTAGGATCATTAAAACTTTAGAATGTTCATTCATGTAGTCACCCATTTGTTGAAAAAGGTTTTCAAAATACTCAAAGTTTGCACCACAGAAAAAGGCCATTTCTTGGAAATTTTGAGGCGCTTTAGGATAATATGGTGGATTGATCAACACAAAATCAAATATTTGAATAGGTATATTTTGAAAGAGATCAGACAATAATAGATTACCGTTTAACTTATTTTTTTCAAAACTAGTTTGCATGGATTTTATGGCTAAAGGATTGATGTCGCTTGCTGTTACCACTGATCCGTTCCGGGCGGCAAACAGTGAAATCATGCCACTGCCAGCACCTAGTTCCAACACTTTTTTATGACCTAAATCAAAGTCTAAAAGATACTTTAAAAGTATTTTAGTACTCAATAGATATCCTGGATGAAAAACAGACGGTAATATTCTGACCTGAACACCTTGGTAATTGTACCATCGTGGTTTAGACAAATACCAATTTTGAAACCTCGACAAAACTGGTTGAAGTATGCGTTTTATAAATGGTCTGAATTTGTTCTTTAAATAATGCTGAGCCATCATTTCACTTTTTGCTTTTCAACTTTTCACTTGTAATTTTAAAAACCATTGAATTAAAGCAAGTTTTTGCAGAAATACCAGTGGATTTACGGATTAAAGTCACTTTCATTTATTGTTACTTTTGCTTAAATTATACTCATCGGAAAATGGATTGACCATTTTAATTGTGTTGACAAAAAAGCAAAGATCAAGGCAGAAAACGCAGGCGGAGTGGGCACTCCGGCGAGGCTTTCTAACGCAGAGATTTGTTTTTTTGGCAGCAATTTAGTGGTCAAATCTATTTTCGATGAGTATATAACTTATATTTGATTTCCTTTTTTAATTGAAAGAGGAAAAGTAGTGAATTATCTCAGACAGATTTAGAAAAGCAGTCTTTTTGGTCATGACTCAGAAAATAATGTCTTTTTTTCTATTGTTGAATGGTTTCCTCTTACAGGGTCAGGAAGGGTTTTTCAAAAAACTAAACTTCGATACAACCGCTGTCAAAGCTGCCACTGTCACTGGTGTTTATCAAGCTTTGGATGGCCACCTTTGGTTACTCAATAGCAACAGTGAATTAAAACCCAATGATGTTCTTTCCACGTTATCAAAAGTAAGCGTTTATATAGATCCTGTATCATCTTCCTATCTCACCATCAAAGGAAGCACTAAAAATCCTTATATACTTGCATTTGCTGAAGGTGCAGACAGAGCTAAATACTTTTTCATACATCTTGACGATGATCCAGATTTAAATGCGGTGAATTCGACCATACTGCTGGCGAAATTTGATGAAAATATGGTCCAGCAATGGGTAGTTAACATTACGCCAAAAAGGACAGGCATTTATCAATTTGCTACAGAAGCCAAGGTTCAACTCCTCGTTTTGCCAAACGGTGACCTCATTTGTCAATATTCAAATTACCAAGTAAATAACCAGGTGAGTGAAAAGGTAATCATGAGCTTGGACGCTAATGGAGTAATAAAATGGTCCAAAACACTCAGGAATCAACAGACGCAAGATATGCAAATGGTCTACCGATTGCCAAGTGATGAAATTATTTGGTCTGGTTATACATTCAATAATATTTCCGCACAATCAACGATTATCACCTATCACCTCAATCCTTCAAATGGAGAACTTAAAAAGATTTACACCATTGAAGGTTTAGTTTCTCAAGTACCGGTTTCCATGCATTTGACAACACTCAACCGACTGGTTTTTCTTACATCTGGTAATACGGTCATTACCACTGACGGTGCTGGCGGCTTACTTTGGGCTTATACTTACAGAGATAATGAAGAAAGTAGGGCTCGAATGTATCACGCCATTTCTATGAATGCGGGTGCATTGGGAATTATGATTCAACGATTTGGATATTTGGGTTCTGAGATACTGAAGATTGATTTAGACGGTGACGTCTTACTATCCAGGAGATATCATTCTTTCAGACTTTCTGACGGTCCCCTATTTCCGGGTTTTAGCAACACAGAAATTTATGCTCCAGCTCAGACACAAAATGCCGAGGGTACTTCTATCCTTCAAGGAATGGTACACCTGCATGACGACCTCAGCGTAACTCCTTGTGAGAAACAGGCATTTTGTTTTGTGCCAACAGTTGCAAATGTAAGAATCGGCAATCAAGCCAGCGATCTGGCTAATTATCTTCTTGATGCAGGTAGTTTACTTCCTTCATTTGAATGGAAAAATTTGACATTTCAATCAGAAACACATTGTGTCTTGGGCGAACGACCACAAGCTTCCTTTTCCACAGAGGATACTATTTGCGTAGGTGAACTTGTCAATTTCATGGAATTAAAAAACCAAAATGCAGACTCCTCCACTTGGCAAACTGTAGGAGGAAATCCCGACAAATATTTTGGCAAAGGTCCACCCGTACTTTCATATCCTAGATCAGGAAATTATACCATCAAACATTTCATGAAAGCTGGTTGCCTGGTCGATACTTTTGAGCAAAAAATAGTGGTTTTAGAAAATCCCAGGGTCAATTTACCTGATAGTGTTTTTCTCTGTGAGGGAAATCAAGGAATTTCCAATGTCTCCATCCTCAATGCAACCAATTATGGGTGGAATGATGGCGTCTCTGCAGTCAATCGAATTTTCCCAATGGAAGGAAGTTATATTTTTCAAGCTAATAATTTGGGTCTTTGTGGTATTTCAGACACCGTCGTAGCAAGGATAACCCAACTGCAAGCAGACTTTGCTTTGGCTGGAAACATTTGTCAATTGGATACTTTGCAATTACTTACAGATCTCAAGGCTAAGAATCCATCAATGTCTATTTATACTTGGTCTACCAATCCAATCGGAGCAGTGCAATTTTTGGACGATAACAGACTTTTTTGGGAGGAGCCAGGCAATTATGATTTGAAATTAAAAGTAAGTTTGTCTGGCTGCGAAAAAGAAGTAATCAAAAACTTGAATGTTCGTCCTAGGCCAACAGGATTGTCAACGCTTGATACCACGATCTGCAATGGTGTTTTGGAATTTAACATTTTTGCTACTCAGGCTACCTCATGGCTTTGGTCTGATAATGACACGGAAGCCATCAAAAAAATCTCACAACCCGGGACTTATCGATACACTTTGTTCAACGAGTTCTGCAGTGCTCAAGACAGCTTAAGTGTGCAATTTTTTGATTTGGCTGGTGTAGTCGATGCAGATTCTATTTATTGCCTGAATGAAAAGGACGTCATAGATTTTCTACCAAACCAATTCAACTCCAACGTAAAGTATGATTGGAATTTTTCACATAACAACCAAATAGAAAAGTATAATACCAAAAGTTTTGAAATCCAATTTGATGATGCTGGAGTCCACCAACTTACACTCAAAGCCCAAAAGGATGATTGTATGACCCAACAAACATTTAATATCGAAGTGGTAGAGTTACCAATCATAGATTTTGGGCGAGACAATCCTTCCTTATTGATCGACAGCTTAATTGTTCTGCCTACGGTGATGCCAACACAAGCTACATTGGCTTGGAAAGATGGGTATTCATTTATAGAGAGAATCATCAGTGAACCAGGTATTTATGCCATTACAGCATCGAATGGAACTTGTACAACTGAGGATGACATTGAAATCAAAAGAGGGGTGGAAGTCTACACCCCCAACATCCTTAAAAAAGGAGGAGATCCGATGGAAATCAAGCTATCAGATCCAAATACCCAAATTTTGGAATTTCTCATTTTTGATAGATTTGGAAATATTATCTATAAATCTCACGGAGAACCATGGGATGGCGCAAATGTAGTTCAGGGAGTTTACGCATTCGCTATTCGTTTGCAGTTTGCTTCTGGAAAAGAGGAATGGCTACACGGTGATGTCACGATTGTTGAATGATGCTTTGATTTGACTGAAATCGGATCTTATGCCTCGAGCTCCGAGCCTGAGGTTAGGACACATCTTTTTTTCTAAATATGTTGTATCCTATCATTATGCCATCAAATTTATCCAAACCCTCTATTATTGTTTTATTTCCAGGAGGCCTTTTAACGTTATAAAACTCTTTCCAACCTGCTAGT
>JAKQLF010000366.1 GCA_029567325.1 Bacteroidota bacterium
GTTTTTGTTGCTCTTCTATTTGCATATCTGATTTTGTTTGTAATGAATTCACGCCTGTGACAACACCTACAGTTGCCACTAAAGATGAACCTAATTTTTTGAAAAAACTCCTTCGGTGATTCGTTTCCATGTCTCAATAGATTATATTTGTTATAACAAATGTTTATTAGAATGGTTTGAAAAGCATTTTATAAAAAGTAGGAAAATTGAAATTAAATGAAATATTAATGACATTTCATTCAAAAAATGAAATATTAAACATCGTAATACACGTAGTTATAAAGTATTTGTATATTTATCGCTTTAAATAATATTTACCCAAAACCACTATAATTTACACCCAAAACATGACGGATACAACTTATTTGAATATTAAAAGTACAAAGCTCCATACTTACGATGCAATTGTAGTAGGTAGTGGCATAAGTGGTGGCTGGGCAGCAAAAGAATTAACAGAAAAAGGTCTCAAAGTCCTACTGATAGAGCGTGGACATAGACACGATCACGTCAAAGATTATAAAACAGCATCTCAAGACCCGTGGGAATTTGGTCATGGTGGCATGACCACACAAGCCCAAAAATCAGATTATCCAGTCATCCATAGAGGTTGGGCAGCACAAGAAGCAGTCATGGACGCTTGGGTAAATGAAAAGGACTGTCCGTACTCTGAGATAAAACCATTCACTTGGTGGAGAAGTTATCGAATGGGAGGAAGAAGTGTCATTTGGGGAAGACAAAGTTATAGACTTAGTGATTTAGATTTTGAAGCAAATGCAAAAGAAGGGATAGGTGTAGACTGGCCAATAAGGTATAAAGACTTAGCTCCTTGGTACGATGTTGTAGAAAAATATATAGGTGTAAGTGGCACAAAACAAGGCTTAGCACACCTACCTGATGGACAATTTCAACCTGGCATGGACTTGAATATTGTTGAAAAAGAAATAGCCAAAAAAATTGGAACTCATTATAAAAACAGCCGTCACCTTTTCATAGGGCGTGTTGCCAATCTTACATCAGACTTGCCAGGTAGGAGCAAATGTCAATACAGGAATCGATGTTGGGAAGGTTGTCCTTATGGTGGATATTTCAGCACACAGTCATCAACATTACCTGCCGCTTTGGCTACAGGAAATCTTCATATTGTCACAGGAGCCATAGCCAAACAAATCTTATATGACAAAGATAATAAGAAAGCAACTGGTGTTGAAATCTTAGATACTGAAGACAATAAAACCTATGATTTTAAGAGTAAAATCATATTTGTGTGCGCTTCAGCATTGAATAGTACTTGGTTAATGATGAATTCTGCCACAGACGTTTGGCCAGAAGGATTAGGAAGTAGCAGTGGCGAACTAGGCCATAATGTGATGGATCATCATTATAACCTTGGTGCAAGTGGTAAAATGGATGGTTTTGAAGATTTTTATACATACGGCAGACGTCCAAATGGTTTTTATATCCCAAGATTTGTAAACCTGAATGGCGACAAACGCAGCTATTTGAGAGGATTTGGTTACCAAGGATCAGCTAGTAGAGAAGAATGGCAAAGAGATGTAGCAGAACTTGGTATAGGTGTTGATTTAAAAAACATGCTCTCTACACCTGGACAATGGCAAATTGGTAGCACAGGATTTGGTGAAATTTTGCCACATCATGACAATAAAATCATGCTAGATCAAAGGCTTTATGATAAAGATGGAAATATCACCACAGATACAAACTTAGGAAAACAAAAAACAGACAAATGGGGATTGCCTATCTTAGCAATGGACGCCGAACTCAGAGAAAATGAGTTGAACATGCGCAAAGACATTGTAGAAGAAATGAAACAAATGTTCGAAAATGCAGGTGTAAAAGACGTCAACATTTGGGACTCCGGGCATAATATGGGTCACGGAATCCACGAAATGGGCACTGCTCGTATGGGACTCGATCCGAAGACATCGGTCTTAAATGGTTGGAATCAAGTGTGGGATGCGCCAAATGTATTTGTGACAGACGGAGCTTGCATGACAAGCAGCGCATGTCAAAATCCATCCTTGACCTATATGGCATTGACCGCACGTGCAGCAGATTATGCTGTCAGTGAATTAAAAAAACAAAAT
>JAKQLF010000372.1 GCA_029567325.1 Bacteroidota bacterium
TACTGGTCCTGGTACCATCATTGGATCAGCCAATAGCCCAATAGTAACAGTACAGTGGCCTTCCAATGTGGGCTCAGCCACAGTGAATGCGGTAGGATCTGCCAGATCTTATCTAGGTCAAGTGGTAGGCTTGTGTAATTTCAATATTTCCAACACAGTCTTAATCATCGATGAGCCACAGCCTATTTCTCTCGCATGCAACAATAGTTTGAATTTGACATTGGATGGTTTTTGCGAAGTAGAAATAACTCCAGATATGATCATGGAGAATATTGCCTTACCTCTTACTTCCTATGATGTAATCTTAAAAGATATAGAAGCAGATACTTTGTTGCCAAATGCTATCGTCGGCATGAAATACATCGGCAAACGTTTGAGTGTTTCAGTTTACCATGATTGCTCTGGTAACTCTTGTTGGGGCACCGTTTTGGTAGAAGACAAGTCCATTCCACTTTTGACTTGTTTACCATTGGATACCATAGATTGTGATCAGGTAGACAATCCGGAATTTACGGGAATGCCACTACCATCCACCGCTTTTTTCATGTCCATAAGCCCAAGAAAATACAAAGTCCTGGATTTTGATTATTGTAGCGATGTAATTTTGGAATACAGTGACGAGCAAATTACCGCCCACTGCCACGGTGGAATTAGTGCAGAATTTAGAAGAACTTGGGTGGCGACTGATAACAATGGAAATTCTACGACTTGTGAACAAATAATCGCTGTGAGGCAAGCATCATTAGCAGATGTAATGATTCCAGCCAGTTACGACGATGTGATAGGCCCAAATCCATCGCTTGATGCGTGTGGAGATTGGATAAAATTGCCCAACGGTCATCCAGATCCGATTTCAACCGGATATCCTACAGGCGCTTTATGTTCCAATATCATTGTGGATTTTGAAGACATCAGATTTGATATTTGTGTCAACGATAAGACCTTTAAGATCAGAAGAAAATGGATAGTAATTGACGGTTGCACGGGCGAACAAATACAAGAGACCCAAACCATTACAGTGATGGATACAGAAGCACCAGTTTGCACAGCACCTGCTGATTTCACCGTTGGAACTTCAGATCACACTTGTGTGGGCAACGTAAATGTACCAGTCCCAATGGTGGATGATTGTATAGATTGGGACTATACCATTGCATATAAGCCAGTAGATGATTCAGATGACCCTTACACAGATGCATGGGTAGAAGGAATATTAAAAGTAGAAAATAAGAAATACGTAATAACTGGATTGCCAGAAGGATATACCAAGTTTTGGATAAGCTATTACATCTATGACGGTTGTGGAAACATCACCAATTGTTATACGACAGTTACTATCAATGACGTCATCGAGCCAATTGCGGTATGTAAACAATACACTTTTGTTGGCCTCAATGAGGTGGGAATGGCTTGGGCTGGGGTAGAGTCTTTTGACGACGGCAGTCATGACAATTGTATGATTGACCGTATCGAATTGAGAAGAATGGAAAATTTTGCCTGTGGAATGAATACCTCATGGGATAAGAAAGTTTTGTTCTGTTGTGAGGATGTGGGAAAAACCATCATGGTACAAATGAGAGTTACTGATAAGTCAGGAAATTCAAACACTTGTATGGTAGAAGTTACAGTCCAAGACAATACTCCGCCTAAATTTCACTTATGTCCGGCTGACACCATCATCAATTGTGATGCAGAATTATGGGATTTATCCTTATATGGTCAACCAACCGTGAAAGATTCTTGCGGATACACTTTGAAAGAAGAAGTAGACAGAAGACTCAACGATTGTGGAATAGGGCAAATCTTTAGAAAATTTATAGCAACAGACAGTTATGGCAACAGTGCAACTTGTACACAAATCATTACTGTAAGACCAATCACACCATTCAATGTCAATGATATTTTTTGGCCTGCAGACTACACATTTACAAATGGTTGTAGAGCAGTTGATATTAAACCAGAAGATTTACCAGCCGACAGAAGATATCCAAGATTTAGAGATAAAGCTTGTAGTAAACCAGCCTATGATTATGACGACATCATTTTTCAATATGTAGATGGTGCTTGTTTTAAAATATTGAGGGAATGGACGGTCATCGACTGGTGTCAGTTTGATGCAAGAGCTCCTTATCAAATCAGCTGGAAACACACACAGGTCATCAAGGTAATCAACAGCGTCGCTCCAACCATTACCAAAGGTTGTAATGACAATGACTTGGAAACTCAAGATGTCGATAGCTGCAAGGCAAAAATAACCATCAGAGTGATGGCAACAGACGATTGTCCAGGTGCTATACTTACATATGGTTATGAAATTGACCTATTCAATAACGGCACCATTGATTACAATGAGACTGGAGACATGATTATGAAGGTAGTCCCTTATGGAAAACACAAGGTGACTTGGTGGGTAAGAGATGAATGTGGTAATGTAACCAGGTGTACAAAGGTCTTTGACGTTAAAGATAAAAAAGCTCCAACGCCTATTTGCCATACCCAAGTAGTCAGCGTGGTAATGCCTACCACCAAACAAATTACTATATGGGCCAAAGATTTCATCAAAGAAGGTTATGACAATTGTACAACTCCTCCAGCACTTAGATATTCATTCACAAGCAATGTGAAGGATTCATCCAAAGTATTTACCTGCGAAGATTTTGTTAGTTTTGGCAACACTGGCATACCTGTGAGGATCTATATTTTTGACCTGGAAGGCAATTCTGATTATTGTAATGCTACCTTCTTATTGCAAGATAATGCAGGTGTATGTACAGGAACAACACCAGGGGAAAGGGTAGTAGCTAGCGGCAGAATCATTGATCCTGATGGCAGGGGAATTCTGGACGCCGACATCACCATGGAATCAGATTTACCAGAGTTTCCTCAGACCATCAAATCTGGAGCAAATGGTATATATGCATTCGAAAATTTGAAAAAATTCCATGATTATTTAATTACACCTCAAAAGAGCGGTAAAGCAAGTCTTGGAGTCAATACTTTAGATATTTTACAAATACAAAAGCACATTCTCAGCCTTAAGAAATTAGGAAATAATGCCAGAATGTTGGCTGCAGATGTGGATGGTGATCAAAAAATAAGCATCTCAGATATAGTTTACTTAAGAAAACTAGTCTTGGGAGTAACTAATGATTTCGAAAAAGTTCCAACATGGCAGTTTGTGACAGAATCAAGCATGAAAGGCGAAGAAATGTATCCAATGCACCAAACCATTTTTATACCTTCTATGTCAAAAAATGAAACAGATCAAACCTTCATAGGTATAAAAACTGGCGACATTGATGGTTCTTATTTATCAAGTTTGACCAATAAACAGACAGATGAGCGAAGTGCTAATGTGCTCACATTTGAACATAAAAACTTACCAGCAGGTAGCAATGCAGAAATTGTACTCATTAGCCCCGATGTGGAAGTTATCAAAGGATTACAGTTCTCATTTTATGTAGATCCGACAAAGGCAAAAGTTCTAGACGTATACAGCAGTCAAGCTGGTGAGCCCGTCCACTATTTTACCAATGATGGTGCAAACTACAAAGTGGTTTGGTCTGACCCAGCGCGTGCATTCGCAGATTTGATTGTATCTATAGAATTGCTCAAGGAATCAACGACTTCTGATGTGTTTTTCCAAACCAATGACATGGAAAATCAACTTTACACAGAAGTAGGGGGAAACATTACCAGTAATAAATTATCCATAAGAAGTACTGGAAACGATGCACAAATAACTACTGGATTGAGGATATACCAAAATGTTCCCAATCCATTTACAACAGAGACAGAAATTTCATTTGAAATAGACAAAGAAGAATCCGTGAGTCTAAATGTTTTCAATGCGGAAGGAAAATTACTGTATTCCAAGACAGCCAATTTTGCTAAAGGATTGAACTCATTCAAAATCACAGAAGACGACCTTAAAACCAAGGGCATTTTACTCTATCAGATTTTAACTAAAACTCACTACTCAGGAAGAAGGATGATCAAATTGTTTTGAAAACCTTCTTCCACTTTTTTCTAAAAAATGACCAACCACGATAATAAAAGAATTTTACAAATGAAACACAAAAGTGAACATATCAAGCCAGGAAAGAGCAAGCACATCAGCTTCCTCCTTATATGCTTGGCATTTGTGCTTGGAGTTACCAATCTTGCGGGTCAAGGTTGTCCTCCTACGTTTTCATGCAATTCCAATATCCAAGTCTCTTTGGACATCAATTGCACGGAAGAGATAAAAGCTTCATCGATGCTCAAGGAATTGACATTCCCTGAAAGCGAGTACACAGTCACCATTAAAAACAAAAATGGTAAAATCTTGTCCTCCAACATCATCGACAAAACTTATATTGGCCAAAGACTAGAAGTTTCAGTAAAACTCAATAGATGTGGATTTTCATGCTGGGGTTATGCCTGGATAGAAGATAAACTACCGCCCGTAATTACCAATTGTGATACCGTCGAGGTTGATTGCGATGCTGATCTGAGAGCTGGTTTTGGGGTTCCAAACATCACTGCTTTCGACGCTTGTGGACCTACAACCATCAAACAATTACCAGATGTTGTGACGCCACTCCCATGTAGCAGCCCATTCATCAAAAGAATAGAAAGACCATGGCTTGTAACAGATGTTTATGGCAACACAGCCACTTGTATTCAAGTCATCAACGTCAGAAGATATACCTTAGCAGACATTACTGCACCGCCAAATTATGATGATTTTGACAGACCCGCTTTGATATGTGGAGTTTTCAATCGCTTTTTACCAAATGGAGCACCGGATCCTGTTTATACTGGTTTTCCTGGCGGCATTCATTGTGACAATATTCAATATCACTATGTCGACACCAGATTTGAATTGTGCGGTAGTGCATTCAAAATACTTAGAGTCTGGGAAGTGATCGATTGGTGTACAGGAAGAGATACAACATTTGGGCAGATCATCAAATATTTAGATAAAAACCCACCAGTTTGCACGGTCAATCCCAATGATGTGGTTGTCCTTCAGACTGATCCTAAAAAATGTACAGCAACTTATAAGGTACCGCCACCAAAAGCAACAGATTGCAGTGCCTTCTCCTACATCGTTGGATATAGATTGAGAGATCATTTAGGAGGTTATGGTGATACTATTTACACCAAAGACATCGTCAGAAATTCTGATAATACGTTTACGCTCACAGCTTTACCGCAAGACACAACCATCATCATTTACAAATTGACAGATGCTTGTGGTAACATTTCTTACTGTAGTTTTGATGTTCACGTCAAAGATAAGGAATCGCCCTCTGCCAATTGCGAAGGTTACATTGTCGTATCATTGAGAGAAAACGGATGGGCAGAATTAACAGCAACCGCCCTCAACAGTGGTAGTGAAGATAATTGTGGTATTGTAAAATACGAAATCAGAAGATTAGATACAAATTGTCCTAATTATCCTCAGGATAGGACCTTAAGAGATAAGGTGAATTTCTGTTGTACAGACGTCAATGCTGATCCAACAAAATACATCAAAGTTGTCCTTCGGGTGACAGATGCTGCTGGAAATACAAACGAATGTATCAGTAATGTAAGGGTACAAGATAAAATTAGACCGGTAATTACATGTCCGGCAGACATAACCATCCAATGTTATGTGGATTATAAAGATTCAACAAAAACCAATGGCGTTGCAACTGCAATTGATAATTGTATGGCAACCATCTTGCCTTTCAGAGACGATGTAAGATTGGATAAATGTGGGATAGGAGTAGTCATAAGGAAATGGGTAGCAGTTGATAAACAAGGTCTTAGAGATTCTTGTTTTCAGCGCATCACCGTGGTCAATGACAATCCTTTCTCAGAAGATCACATCATTTTTCCTGCAGATACGACCGTAAATCAATGCGTAGATGCAGCAAAACTGACACCAGAATATTTAGACAGTAAACCAAAATTTGTCAGCAAAACATGCGCTGATTTGGCTGTAAGTTATACAGATGATTATTTTACAGTTGACAATGCGTGTCAGAAAATTTTGAGATATTGGCGGGTCATCAACTGGTGCGATTACAATCCAAATGATAAAAATTATTACACGCATACACAAAAGATATTGGTGCAAGATAATGTTGGTCCAGTATTTATCTCAGGTTGCGTAGACAGAACGATCGTTTCCAAAGAAGGTGATTGTGAAGAGGAAGTACACCATAGGGTAGAAGCCCGTGACGAATGTACACCAGACAATAAATTGAAATACTCTTGGGAAGTTGACTTATTCAGCAATCAAACCATAGATAGGGTAGGATTGGGGCCAGCTGTTAGTGAAAAATACCCAGTAGGTAAACACCGCATGATTTTCAGAGTGGTAGATGCTTGTGGAAATGTTACTAAGTGTGAATATATGTTCCTCATCAAGGATGATAAAAAACCAACGCCAGTCTGTATTGGAGAATTGGTTTGGGTATTGGATAAAGATGGCAAGGCAGAAGTTTGGGCAAGCGATTTCAACTTAAAAAGCGAAGATTTTTGTGCAACAGGGGAATTGACATTTGCATTCAACCAACAAAACACCCAAAAATCTAGATTTTTTACGTGCGCAGATGTTCCAAATGGTATCGCAGCTAGAATTCCATTGAGAATGTACGTTTTTGACAGCGATGGAAACTTTGAATTTTGCTCTGTGATTTTGGTGTTGCAAGATTCTCCAGCTACCAATGGTTGTGCAGATAATGTCAATGGTGGAGCGACAATTTCTGGCAAAATCATCAACAATAAACTAGATGGAGTCAAAGGTGTTTCATTGACACTCTCAGACATTCCAAACGCCTACGAAGAAATCATCAAAACCGATGAGTTGGGAAATTTTAGCTTCAACAACAAGCCGTTCTTTAGCAATTTTATGTTGATGCCAGAAAAAATGGACGAATCAAAAGCAGGAGTGAATACACTGGATCTTGTTTTTCTACAAAGACATATTCTCAGCATTACTAGATTAAATACACCATATCAACAATTGGCAGCAGATGTAAATAACGACAAAAAAATAGATATTGCCGATCTTGTTGCATTGAGGAAAATCATTTTGGGTGTGACAGATAATTACGGACAGAATAAACCATGGAGATTCATACCCAGTAATTTTAAATTTGAATCAGTATCGACTCCGTTTGATTTAGTAGACTATAAAGTGTACGATACTCTGATGGTCGATGACCTTGGTGCGGATTTCCTCATCTTCAAAGTTGGAGACATCGACGCTAACTACAGTGCAGTAGGGACATTTGGCAGGAGTAGAAACACTTTGAACTTGGTCACAGAATCCATTGGAAATGACCTCGTCATAAAATCCGCCAGTGATATAGAACTTTCTGGATTACAACTTGCGCTAGACTTGGATAAAAATGCAACCATTGTTGGAAATAGATTGGATATCAAATCTGAAAATTACTTTATAAAGAATGGGGTAGCGAATATCTCCTGGACGAGTAAAGAGAATGTTTCTATCAAAGAAGGTGACATCCTTTTTACCATTAAAAATGATCAGAAAGTAACATTGAATGAAAGGGGTGAAATCAATTCTGAAGCTTATAACTCAGATTATGAAACCCTGCAAATAAATTGGAATGCAACAACCATCAAAAAATCTGAAGAAAAGTTGAGCATTTATCCAAATCCATTTGCAGAATCTACCACAGTGGAATTTGAATTAAAAAATAAAGGATTATACGAAATTAAAGTCTTTGACCAACAAGGTAAATTGATTTTTGCAAATAAAAAGGAAGGTTTGATTGGTCTCAACAAAGAGGTACTTCCAAAGCAAAAGCTCAATGAAGTAGCAGGAATATACTTCATAAGACTAGAATCTAGTGAATATACAAAAACAGTTCGGGTCATTATGACCGAATAGACTGATAAGAATAAATTAT
This sequence comes from Bacteroidota bacterium, assembly GCA_029567325.1. Lineage (GTDB taxonomy): Bacteria > Bacteroidota > Bacteroidia > Chitinophagales > Saprospiraceae > JADKBO01. The sequence continues at coordinate 7,917 of JAKQLF010000372.1, forward strand.
TATGGTGGTTATTTTTTGAATTAAAAGCCTCTGGTATAAAGATATTGGAGGCTTTTTCATTTTTACTAATGGGAACTTTCAAAAAAAAAAGTTTTCCAATTTTGAAAACTTAGCATGTTTTTAATACCGCAATTAAGAATGAATTTTCCTTATAAAACCAGTCATTCTGGATACATATAAAATATTAATGACTAAAATTTAACCTTTTAGGTCTAATAATAGGTGTATACCCTGTCTTCTTCCAGAAATATTGGCAGTAATTTTGCTATAGACAAATTGGTAAGTCAAAACAAGGATTTTTCAATTTTTATTGTGCGAAAAGATGATCTCCAAAAAGCCGGGTGAGATTATTGATGATTAGCAAACTAGACATGCAAAAATTAATTATACTTTTTACTTTTTTAATGTCAACATGGACATTAATAGATTTGGACGCTCAAAAAAGTATTCCGGCTATTGTATCTGTTGATCAAGGAATTGAGCATCATAAACAACACACATTTTACTTAGACGCCAATGGCCTCAAGCGGACATTATCAAAGGCTGTAAATGCCAGATCAAACGATGTTTCCAATTGGACATCAATCCAGTTGCCCGACGCAGATGGTTTGCAAATGGATTTGAAAATTGGAGAAGACCCTGTTTCGCTGCCAGAGATATACCAAATGTATCCCCAGAACAAAACTTTTAAATTACAGGGGAAAAACGATGCACACATCACTGGTGCTTTGACCTATTCTGATCAAGGATTTGCAGGCATCATTTTTACAGAAGACGAGACCATTTTCATAGAACCGGTGGGCAATGGTATGCACACAAGCTTTGTGAAAAATTTCCACGAAATGCATAAATTTCATTGTGGAATAGACGAAGCAGTAGATCATTCAAGGATTCCATCCAATACCCAAGGAACCTTCAGAGGAAACGACAATAAAATCAGAACCTATCGCTTGGCAGTAGCAGCTGCCGGGGAATTTTCAGACGCAAGAAGTGATAACTTGACAACCATCAATGCAGATCTCAATTATTATGTATCAGTCTTAAATGCATATTATGAAAAAGAACTGGGAATCAGATTCACACGAGTTTCAGGGAATAATCTCATTTTTTTAGACCCTGCAACTGACAACATTACCCCAGGTAATACTTCAACATGCCATACAGCAATTGATGCCGTAATGGGCTCAGGAAATTACGACATTGGCCATGCTTTTGGACAAATAGCTAGCGGAGGCTCAGGAATTGCTGGATTAGGAGTGGTTTGTAATGGCTCTTGGAAAGGAAGAGGATGGTCTTCTGCTTCAAATAACAATTCGATGGTAGATATTATGCTACATGAAGTTGGCCATCAATTTGGAGCTTACCACAATTTTTATGGGACTGCTGGCAATTGCGTGAATAGATCGGTAGGCAGAGGATACGAACCTGGTTCAGGCAATTCCCTGATGAGCTATGAAAGTATTTGTTTTGCTACTTCTTCACCTGCTTGTGCCACCCAAAATATCACTCCTTATGTTGGAACTTATTATTTTCACGTAAATAGTTTGATAGAAATCACCAATTATGTGATGCAGCCTGGGCATTGTGTAGCAGGCGTCGCGGGTAGTAATGATATCCCAGTAATTACAATGCCTGCCAATAGAACCATTCCTAGAGGAACACCCTTTGCTTTGACTGGAAGTGCTACAGATAGTAACCCACTTACCTACAATTGGGAAGAATATGATACAGATAATTTAACATTGACTTGTCCAGCTGGCCATCCAAATGACGCTGCAAATAGTACAACTGCACCATTGTTTAGGTCTTTTGATCCTTCTGCAACTGGCAGCACAAGAAATTTTCCCAAGTTGTCTGATATTCTAGCCAATACCCAGACAATGGGTGAAATTCTACCCAATGTAGCAAGAACCATTAATATGAGGTTAACGGCTAGAGATGATTTAGGTGGGACAAATTGGGGTTCTATGGCTTTGACAGTGAATGCAAGTGCGGGTCCATTTGTGGTAAATACTGCCAATACAGCGACAACTTATACTGCAGGCCAAGCTGTGACAGTTACATGGGCAGTGGCCAATACTACAGCAGCGCCTATTTCTTGCTCAAATGTGAATATCAAATGGTCAAATGATGGTGGGTTATCGTTTCCAGTAACGCTAGTTGCGAATACAGCAAATGATGGTACACAATCTGTAAACATGCCTGCATTAGGCACTACCTTGGGACGCATCAAGGTAGAAGCTGTAGGCAACTACTTTTTTGACATCAATAACGCCAATATCACTGTTACTTCTACCTGTAATCCACTTGTTACCAGCTTAACGACAACCTCCCAAGTAACCGCAGATGCAGGTGCTCCTGCGCTCAATTTGACGATGGCTTATGGACAAGAAGTTACTTCATTTACTGGAACTATAAATACCTCTGATCCTTCTTCTTCCAACCCAATGCGAGGAAGTGGCAATTCCAGTACCTGTACGGCTCTTTTTTCAAGTAGATATGAAACGATTCCATTTACAGTTTCCCAAACAGGAAACTATTCCTTTGGAGCCGGAGTAAGCCCTTTTTACTTTACCAGTTTATTTTCAAGTGCTTTTAATTCAGGTTCTATATGTACAAATTGGATAAATGCCAATAGCTATTTTTTCAACAGTGGTTCATATGGCTACAGTGATGGAAGCGTTTCTGCGACCCTCACCCAAGGTCAAGCATACGTTATGAGGGTAGCTCAAAATGGGACATACAATATCAGTATTTCAGGAGCAGGTTCAGTCTTAGTGAGTGGAGGGTCTTTGCCAAGTGGTTTTGCCTATAAATATGTGATTGTAAAAGACGGTACAACTCCAACAGTTAAGGCCATTGAGACCACAGCCAACATGACCAATACTACGACCTACACTTCAGGCACATACAAGGTCTATGGATTTATGGTAGGATCAGCGGTCAGTTTATCCGCTTATATAGACCAACCATTGACCAATTTGACCACTGCAATTGGCAATGGCACGGTTTGTGGTTTGATGACAAATAATTTCAGACCAGTTACCATAACTGGTTGTGTACCTACGACCAAATTTGTCACCTCAACCTCCTCAAGTCCAAGTATCAATGGATCTTTGAGCAACATCTTAGCAGGAGCATGTTTAGGTGATACCATCAAATTTAGTTTACCTGCAAATAGTACCATTACCTTTACTAGTCAAATGACAATTGCAAGTGATTTGGTCATTGATGGTACAGGCATGACCAATTTGACCCTTTCGGGCAACAATGCCGTGAGATTATTTGAGGTAAATGCGGGTGTAACATTTGGTGTCAAAAACATCAAATTGATCAATGGAAGTAGTTCGACCAATGGTGGAGCAATCTGGAACAAAGGTACCCTCATTTTGAATGGTGCAACGCTGGATGGAAATAAACAAGGGGCTGCTAATAAGGCATTGACCAATGATGGAAGTATTTCGATTTTGGGGAATACGATGATTATGATGTGATTTTGAATCAAATAGCTGATTATCAATATTTTAACGGCTGTATCTTAGAAAAATAATTATGATAATTTCAAAATATCATTGGTAATTTAGCTTATCAAGTACATAATATCATAGGTAATATTTGATAAAAAGTATTGAATGTCATAGGTGATATTGAATGAAAAATATGGAATAACATAGGCAAATGGTCATTTGGATTAATGAAAATTATCCGATTACAATACCTAATTTTGTTTGTATTATGGAAAAGAACTATCTCATAATTCCAT
>JAKQLF010000009.1 GCA_029567325.1 Bacteroidota bacterium
CTGTCTGCCAATAATCTTGCCAATTCCTTGCTAACTTTCTGAATTTCTGAAGGCGAAAGACAATTGAATCCTCCGAAATTAGAAAAAATGAGGTCGTACTTTATTTCTGGAGTCAAACATTCTAGTAGTTTGATGTCCATGACTTTTGTTTGAACGTGATCAGCCAAATGGAGGGTTTTGATCTTGTCATTTACCAAATCAATCATACCTTCTGAGATGTCGGTGGCCAATACTTTGTGATTTTTGGCCGCTAAATAGATGGCATCAATTCCAGTTCCACAATTGAGTTCTAAGATATTTAAACCAGTTTTTTGACCCAATGCTTCGTTCAAAAAGGCATACACTTGATTTCTTTGTGCTTTCCCAATTTTGCTTTCAGAAAATGAAAGGTCATATTCGGTTGCAATGGCATCAAAACTGGTTACAGACATGGTAAAAGCTATACAATGGTAAAAACTCAAAGTTAAAGAAAAGTTGAAGTGTGCTTGGATAAATACTGGAATGTTTAGTGAGCGATCACTACATAATTATTCTAAGATTTGGATTTTTATCAAAAATGTCGATTCTAAGGTTTGGATTTTTATGAAAGTTAGTACATTTGAGTTCGAAATCAGAGAAAATGTATTTAGCAAGACACATAGATGAAGAGTTAATGGCCTGGAAAAATGCCAAAAGCAGAAAGCCGATTCTTTTGCGAGGAGCAAGGCAAGTCGGCAAATCATCTACGGTGAGACATTTTGCAACTAATTTTGAATACTATGTAGAAGTGAATTTTGATGAAAATCCAAAGCTTCAAAATTTATTTGAAACAGGGCTCGAACCAATTGAGTTATGCGAACAATTGTCAGCAATAACCAATACACCAATAATTGAAGGTAAAACGCTTTTGTTTTTTGATGAAATACAAGCTTGTATTCCTGCCATTTCGGCTCTAAGATATTTTTATGAAAAATTACCTGATCTTCATTTAATTGCCGCTGGATCACTTTTGGAGTTTGCACTCGAGCAGCTTCCATCATTTGGGGTTGGAAGAATTCGGTCCATTTTCTTATACCCATTTTCGTTTGAAGAGTTTTTAATGGCATCAAAGGAAAATGGTCTATTAAAACTACTGCATAAGGCAGCACCAGATAAACCTATGTCTGAAATCTCACATCAAAAATTGAAACAATATTTAAAAAAATTCATGATTATTGGAGGGATGCCAGAAGTGGTCAGTCAGTATATACTCAATGGTGATATTTTAGAAGTGCAAAGAGTCCTAAATGACCTTGTTTTATCATTAGAAGATGATTTTGCAAAGTATAGAGAAAAGGTAACACCTTCTCGGATAAGGGAGGTCTTCAGTACTGTTGTCCAACAAATCGGGAATAAATTTACATATTCTTACCCTCATGCCACGATCAACAATGTACAAATTAAAGAAGCCCTCAATATATTGATATTGGCGGGATTGATTTATCCAGTTACTCATTCAGCTGCAACTGGAATACCGCTTGGTGCGGAGGTCAATCTCAAAAAAGTCAAATATTTAATCTTAGATACAGGGATTTTTCAAAGGATTTTGGGGTTGAATATCGGTGACATACTTTTGGAGGATGATATAAATGTTGTGAATAAGGGGAATATTGCTGAGCTTTTTGTAGGTTTAGAATTACTTAAAAATGCTTCTTTTTACCATAAAAATGAACTCTATTTTTGGCAAAGAGACTCAAGAAACAGCCAAGCAGAAGTGGATTATTTGATTCAAAAGCATGATAAGATTTTCCCAATTGAAGTTAAAGCAGGTAATAAGGGGAAAATGCAAAGTTTATATTTGTTTTTGGAAGAAAAAAAAACAGACTTTGGCTTTAGAGTATCATTGGAAAATTTTTCTGAAATGGAAAAGGTTAAAATATATCCCCTGTACGGCATTAAAAACTTACTTCAATCGTGATTTCTATTGCAACTAATTACTGTTATAAAAAGGCCAATGTATATCAGTTTCCAAATTCATAGCTTGTTCAAAGAAACTTTAATTTCAGTCGATCTATCCAGGAAGCAGGTAAATAATATCCAATGGATGCTATTGATTTTAGCCCTTGGGCATTTATCGAACTTGGATAACTAAATAGTTTTTTTAAATGATTTAAACCTTGGCTTAGTCTGAAAACCTTGTGTACATACCGATGTAATCTTTTGTAAAACTGAGGACTAAAGGTGCCTTCATACATCATATCCAAATCGTCGGAATTGACCCAGTTTTGCTTAGTTTTCAATTGGTCTTTTACCTTTTCATAAAAGAGGGTTCCAGGTAAAGGGTAAGAAACCGAGATGCCGATGTCATCAGGATTTAGTTTTTGTACCATTTCGATCGTTGCTTTTATATCTTCCATATTTTCACCCAAATAGCCAAATTGCAAAAAGAAACCAACGTTCACCTTTTTTGATTTTAAAAGATTACTGGCTTCCCCAATTTGAGCAACCGTAATGCCTTTGTCCATTGCATCGAGAATTTTTTGGGAGCCAGATTCCGCTCCAATCCATGCCATATCCAGACCTGATGTTACCAAGTCATCGATGTAGTCTGGCTGAAGTAGTAAATCGGCCCTAGATTGGATTTTATATTTGATTTTTAAATCCAAACGTTGTACCTCGGTTCTGAATTCCTGCACCCATTTGGGTTTCAGGCCAAAAATGTCGTCTGCGATCCAAAAATGACTTGCACCAAATTGTTTGTTTAAATAATTTATTTCCTGAGCGACTCTTTCAGGAGATCTCGAATTATAGCGATTCCCATAAATAGGTTTGGCGCACCAATTACACTTAAAAGGACATCCTCTGGTTGTTGCAATATTGAGTGAAAAATAGCCATGATTTCTTTTCCAAATATCTTGATAGCCTTGTAAATCGATGAGGTCCCAAGCAGGGTTTGGCAAACTGTCTAAATCATGTAATACCGTTCTTTTATGATTGACAACAATGCCTGTCTCGTCCTTATATGCAATTCCTTTAATAGCTGAAGGATAGGGTTCTGAAGACTCCAAATCAGCAATTAATTCCTGTAAAGTAATTTCTCCTTCACCAAAAATGATGTAGTCAGCACCATTGTCCAAATATTTGTCAAAATGATCGGTGGCGTCGGAATTACAAACAATGACGATGGCATTTTCATTTTTGGCAAAGTTGGTTAATTCAAAAGCGGCTGTTCGCATGGCTGTGAGGCACATCTTGGTCAGATAATTGAATCCATCATCATAAATGACCAGATAGTCTGGTTTCTCGAATGCTAAAACGGGGATAATTTCACTGGTGCTTGTGCGTAAATGTGTATCAAATAAACTTACTGCATAGCCGTTTTGTCTCATCACCGATGCTGCATACAAAGTACCATAGGGCGGATAAGGCCGATTATCCTCCCACTGTTTTTTATCAAATCGATAAAAATAGGAAGGGCAAAATAGTAACTTAGTCTGATCTTGAGTATTAGTTTTTTTCATCGAAAATCACTTTGTACTTTTCTTCAAAGTTTTGCTTTCGAGCTGTATAAGCAGCTAATACTTTGGCTTGAAAGTTGAGCGGGTGGTGTTTTGAAATGTAAGGTCTGGATTTGAATGCCTTTTCAAAAGTTTGTTTATCGAAGTTATTGAATTTGCGCTTCCAAAAAGCAAGCGTAACGTTCATTAATTGCACTTCAAGTTTTTTACCTATTGAACTTTCTACGATTTTTGAAAGGAATTTTGTAGACCAATTGTCTTTTTCCGATGCAATGTCGTTTAATGGTTTTTTTTGGTGATTTGGTAAAAACTCATTTACCCATGAGTTTGCGTTGTAGAAATTTTGACAAACCTTTTGACCAAACATCGGCAGGAGTGTTGCAATTTCAGTTGCCGTAAAAATATTTTGCTCCTCAATTTCTAAATGATTTTCATCAATGAAGTAATTGAGACAAAAGTACTTATGCGAATTAAAAAGAAATATTTTTTTGTAAAGAATCAAAAAAGTACGCGCCATCCAAAGGCAGTTTTTGCGTGTGATGATGAAATAATCTATATCTCCATTTTCGTGCATGATTTCCTTTGAAAGAGAACCAGAAATAAATACCGCCTTAACAAATGGAAATTTTGCAATGAGCTTTGCCATTTTTTGAGCTTTGGCTTTATAAAGTTGAGCTCGTGTATTGTATTCCATCCTGAGGTTTACCCATTCTGGTTTGTTGCTCATTGCATAATATTCACCAAAGCAGTAAATAATTTCCTTGGCCACTAATTGATCGATGAATAATTTAATCCTATCTTTGGTAAGCCCATCAAATCGACTGAAATGGTAGATTTCATCCAAGTGCAAAGGGTGGGAAAATAAATCAAAATAACAAAAAGGTAAAACCACCTGCATCAAATGCAAATCGGTGTTGATGATATTTTGAGGATTTGTGGTCATTTTTTAATTGAAAACACGTAAGATAGTTTTTTCTCTGATGTCAAATATAAAAGTAAAAAGTAGTCCATTAGCAAACAGCGTGAAAATCTTATTTGGGTTGATTTTTTTAGTCATGGGTTTGGGTAGAACTCCTGGACTGCTGGATGAATACCATTTGGGGAGATTTTTGGCCTTTAATTTGGTTGGTCTTTGGGCTTATTTTTTTGTCTTTCCTCGATATCAAAATCTCAGAATACATCTCTTAGACCTTTGCTTTTTGGCTTATCTTCTGATAAGTTACTTGTCGTTGACGTGGGCGTTTTTGCCTTCAGCCGGCTTGGTGACTACTCAATCCATTTTGCTGGCATTTGCTTTTTATATTGGATTCAGGCTACTTTCTGAAGAGCTATCTGACCAATTTTTATTTAGAGGAGTAGCAATTTTGAGCCTTGTCACAGTCAGTATTGGTTTATGGCAATTGCTGAAGGTTGGACTTTCTGATGGTTTAGAGGGTGATAATATTTACAAGGTGATAGGTATGTCTGGCCATAAAAACTTGTTGGCCTCTTTTTTATTTTTGCTTTTGGGCATCAATTTGTATGGGGTTGTTGCTCAAAAAAATTCGAAATGGGTTTATGGCATCATGTTTTTACAAATCATTGTCATTTTCCTTTTGAGATCCAGGGGCGTACTTGTAGCTCTTACCTTGCTTAGTGGCTTTACTGCAATAGGAATGGTGACAGCCAATGCTAATATTAAAAAGGTGTTCTTCAAGGCTTTATTGCCGATCATAATTGGAGGAATTTTGATGGGTTCCATTGCATTTTTCACTTTAGGCGGAACTAGCGAAGATCTAAAACAGTTTAATCCAACTCAATATTTCAAAAGTGCTTCAGGTACAGAAAGGGTGTTTGTGTGGTATAAGACTTCCCAAGTTATTGCTGATCAATGGGTAACTGGCTATGGGGCTGGAAACTGGAAAATCGTGTTTCCTTCCAAGGGTATTGGCGGTGGTTACAGGCTACAATCTTTAAATGTGATTTTTTCCAGAGCCCATAATGACTTTCTGGAGGTTTTTGCAGAATTAGGGGTATTTGGTTTGCTTTCTTATTTGGGGATTTTCTTGATTCCATTATTTGCATTGATCAGGCAATTCAGAAATCCAATGGAGTCCCAAAAGGTAGAAATACTGACGTTGTTTGGTCTACTGATGGGCTATATGATCATTGCCTTTTTTGATTTCCCAAAGGAAAGATTTGAGCACCAAATTTTATTGTCCTATATTTTGGCTTTGATCATTTGGAGGACCAAAAGTTCAGGTGGTTTTGCATTTAAGAATGGTATTACTCCTACAGTACAAAAAATAATTTTCTCCATTTTACCCTTACTTCTGATATTGAATTTGCCACTAAGCTATTTTCAAATGAAAGGAGAAAATCATGTTTCCAAATCCTTAGCGGGCCAATTATCAAAGCAGTGGTCAATCATGGCAAAGGAAGGTGGGTTGGCTTATTCTCCTTTTTTCCAAATTAGTCCTATGGCATCATCTCCTAAGTGGTTGGAAGGTTTGGGTTTCTTTCATCAAAATATGTTTGATAAAGCAGAGGCTTCTTTGGCAATAGCCTATAACCATACTCCCTATCATTTTCAGACCATCAATGATTATGCTAGTTGCTTGGTAAAACTCAAAAAGTATGACCAAGCCATTGAGGTGTTCAAACAAGCGCTTTCTATTAATCCAAAATTTGAAGACGCAATGTTTAATCTTTCTTATGTATATGCTCAGAAGGGTGAATTTGACATTGCGCTAGATTGGGCCAACAAAACCAAAGAAGATGCGGGAAAGAAGGCAGCCTTTTTAAGTGAGATAGCAAAAATGAAGGGGAAGTAACGGAAACCGGAGACAGGAAATCGGAGGTCGGAAATCGGAGATCGGAGAAAATGTGACCGGAAATCGGAGACAGGAAATCGGAGATCGGAGGAAATCGGCGGACGAATTTATGGCTGCGAGCTCTCAGTTTTCAGCTCTCAGCTTTTTGTGGAAATCGGAATGAAAATGACATGAATTTCAGCTAAAATCTAAAGTAAGCCTTCCTCATTAGCCACCGGCTTTAGCCTGTGGCTAAATGGTCCACCCCGACAAAGTGGGCTTTAGCCCAATATTTCCCTAATTTTAATTCTAGGGTGTAATCTTTTTTTCAATGGTCAGTTTGCAGCGAGCAATAAGCTATCAGTTTTCAGCAATCAGTGTTTTGCGGAAATTGGAAATCGCAGATCGGAAATTGGAAATCTTGAATTTTTTGAAAATGTAGAACACGAAGGGTTCAATGTGAATAACCACCGGTGAAACTCGTGGTATATAAAACAAACACTTACAATCCCGAATGGCCCGAATGGGGTTGAATAGTGCACAAATGTTCTTTCTTAAATAAAATGTAGGAAAATCAAGGTCGATACTATTATATTTATCATTCGATTATGCCACAGATCTTTTCTTGATAATTAGGAAGATTACTCACATGAATCGCAAAGGAACAACCGATAAACAAGTTGACCATTTTTGAATTTCAAAGCAAAATCATGAATCGTAGAGACACACTCAAAACTTTATTAACTGCCTCAGGATCACTGGCATTCTTGCCAGCTTGGTCAACCAATTGGAGAAAAACAGATTTGGAATTTGATCGAAGTGTTTTTACTCCTACAGAGCAAAGCACCATTAAATCTATCGCTGACACCATTATTCCAAAAGGAAACAGCATTGGTGCTCTCGACGTCGGCGTTGACGTTTTTTTGATGAAACTTTTTGCAGATTGCTACGATGAAACGGTGCAAAATAACATTAAAGTTCAGGTGAAAGCTCTTAATGATAGAGCAGAAGGCAAGTATTCAAATGTGTTTGAAAAGTGTAGTCAATTGGAAAGAGAAGCCATCTTCCTTTCTTTCAACAGTGAAGCTGCAGATGAAAAGAGATTTTTCAACCTATTGAAATCAGAAACCATTCGCGGATACAGTACCAGTGAAGAAATTTTAGGTGAAAGATTGGGTTATGTGGTAGTGCCTGGCTTTTGGGATGGCTGCGCCGACGCACAAACAGCTTCTAAATAATTCATTCAAATCAAAAAAGAAACATGGCAAATTTAAATATAAAATCAAAAGAGAATCGCACCTATGACGCAATTGTCATCGGTTCAGGTGCAAGTGGTGGTTGGGCAGCCAAGGAATTGTGCGAAGCAGGTCTAAAGACGATAGTTCTGGAGCGAGGTCGAGATGTCAAACACATAGTCGATTATCCTACTGCCTCAAAAGCACCTTGGGACTTTGAGTACCGTGGTACAGTGCCTATCAAAGATCGAGGTGGTTATGAAGGAAATGGCCGATTTCTGAGGGCAGAATCCCTCCACTGGACCTTAAAAGAGGACGAACAACCAGTCGTTTATGAAAAACCTTTCAGATGGTTTAGGGGCTATCATGTCGGAGGCAAATCCCTTTTGTGGGCCCGCCAAACCCAAAGGTGGAGTGATTATGATTTTGAAGGGCCAATAAGGGATGGCTTTGCAGTCGACTGGCCGATCAGATATAAAGACATCGAATCTTGGTACAGTTATGTTGAAAAATTTGCTGGCATTGCAGGGCAAAAAGATGGACTACCTGAATTACCGGATAGCGAAGTAATGCCCGGATTTGAACTTTCTTGTTTGGAAACTTATTTCAAAGAGAGCCTCAAAAAACATTACGGCAGTGATCGGCACCTCATCCAGGCGAGGTGCGCGCACATCACAGATCCACAACCCATCCATGAACAACAGGGAAGATTTAAATGCCAAGGTCAAAGACAGTGCAATCGCGGCTGTGTATTTGGAGCATATTTCAGTAGCAATGCTTCAACAATTCCTTGGGCAATGAAAACAGGGAATTTAACCATGCGACCAGATGCTGTTGTCCACTCTTTAATTTACGATGATAAAAAGGAAAAAGTAACTGGTGTTCGCATCATAGATCGGCACAGTAAAGAAATGATCGAGTTTTATGCTAAAATAGTTTTTGTCAATGCTTCCACTTTAAATTCCAATGCCATTTTACTCAATTCAACCTCAGCACGATTTGAAAATGGCTTGGGTAATGACAGTGGCATCTTGGGTAAATACATTTCTTGGCATAATTACAGGGGTAAGGCAAATGCTCAATATGAGGGACTTAAGGATAAAAAGACCGCGGGAGGTAATCCTTCAAATGCTTACATTCCAAGATTTAGAAACATTTTAAAACAGGAAACCGACTTCCTGCGCGGCTATGCCATTGGTATTTCAGGGGGTAGGGGATCAGGTTCTGATACCAGCGTAATAGGTGATCAATTACGAGAAAATATTTTAAACCCACAACTGGGTAATTGGAATATGAGTTCCTGGATGATGGGCGAATGCGTGCCTATTGAAGAAAACCACGTGCGTCTGCACAAAGAGCTCAAAGACAAATACGGGATTCCACAATTAATCATCTCTTGCGACTGGACTGAAAACGACGACAAGATGGTCGCAGATTATGTAGAGCAATCAAAAGAAATGTTTGAAAAGGCAGGATTTATCAACATCACTGCAAATGATACCAAAGCCCCTCCAGGGTCAGATATCCATGAAATGGGTGGAGTCCGCATGGGCAAAGATGTGAAAACCTCTGTGCTCAATGAATGGAATCAAGTACACGCAGCGAAAAATGTCTTTGTGACGGACGGTGCTTGTATGACTTCAACTGGTACGCAAAATCCGACGTTGACTTTTATGGCTTTGACTGCTAGAGCGGCAAATCATGCGGTGGAAGAATTGAAGAAAGGCAATATATAATTGTGAGATGTGAGATGGTGAATGGTAAATAGTGAATAGTGAATAGTGAAATGTGAGATGTTTGGAACTTTATTTGTTGAGCCAAGGCACGCCATGGCTTCTCAGGTCCAATGTGAGATGGAAGCACTGGTAAAGAAAGGGCTTGCCCCTTTCTAGTAAATAGTGAATGGTGTGAGATGTGAATTGTAAGATGGACCACCAGTAAAGAAAGGGCTTGCTCCTTTCTAGTAAATAGTAAATCAATGTCGTTTAGTTAAGAAAAACTAGCCTAAAATAAAAACCCCAATTGTTTAATTTTGACATTATGCTGTAGTATCTTGTAAGAGTATATAGGGGTTAATCCTAATGCAGACAAAATTGAAGATTATAGAATAGTA
>JAKQLF010000030.1 GCA_029567325.1 Bacteroidota bacterium
GTTTTTGTATTTCCCCAATTGATCCTAGGACTGATGGTGAAACCAGGATTTCTGTTTTGCATGATGATGGTATCATTGACTGCTGTAAATCCATCTTCTTGTTTTGTATAAAGATCCATCCATGTCACATCAATGCCCCAATAACTAGATGGATTGACTGAAAGATTGACATTAGGCTGATATCTAAATGTAGTTACAGGTTTTTTATTCAAAAGATTGTCGCTAAAAACACTCAATCCATAATTTAGATTCACTTTGTTTTTTGCCATTGAAAAACTATGTCTCATTCCATATGCATTGACATCATTTTCAATAAAGTAAGCGCCCATACTCTTGTAATCTGGTGCAATCCGTTTATAAAAAAGGCTGAGATTATGTCCACTAAAATTAAAATTGGCACCACCTTCCATAGCAAAGTACACTTGGGTAGCAATGGTCTGCTTACCTGCAATACTCGCTATTCTACTCCATGATGAGTCGATAGTCACTTCTTGTGCATTGACATTTCGATTGTACACACTCAATGCTGCATCCCCATAAACATTCATAAATGATGCAACTTTGATCATAGTTTTTAAGGCAAATACGGTGTTTTCTCCTGGTTGAACTAGCACGACACTATCTGCATATTGGAACGGTAAACTAGACTGATCATCCTTTGATCTCATGTAAATAAGGTCAACGAATGAAGACTCTGTGCCATAACCAATCTTGGCAGCGTATCCAGATCTTTTATAGGCAGGAAGGTAGTTTTGGGACCTTGTCGTATCTATACCTGTCGCTCTTTGAAACCTACCACTCACAAATCCCAACCTAAACTTTCCAGGCGTCAATTCTACACCACCACCAAGCAACTGATGTCCGGCTAAACTAAACTTACTCCAGAAAATATTTTGGTATCCTATGTAAGTTTTCAACCACTTGTAAGTAGGTGCAATTCCAAACTGATTAAAAGGCTGACTAAAACTACGATCTTGTTCAGAGTACGTAAATGACAATGGAATGCTAAAATCACCTTTACTAAGATTGACATTGCCGTGCAGCAAATAGCTGAATGGTTGTCGTCGGGCTTGGATGCCATTGCTGTTGTAAGATGTGAGTTGAAATCCTGCCGAACCACTTATTTTGAATGAGTCTTGGAGAGACCCAACTTCCTGAGCAATGCCTTGGTTGGACCAAAAAATAAATGACATCACCGACATCAAAAAAACGAATACCTTCATAAGGCTTGTTTAATATTATTTTGATAATTTATACGGTGCAAAGATGGGTAGTGTGAGTGCCTCCAATGTTTAAGCAAAATGCAAAAAGTGTAAAAAAGTGTAAAAAGGGAAGTTTTTTGGGGTTGGGAGAATTGATGATTTGGTGGATGC
>JAKQLF010000050.1 GCA_029567325.1 Bacteroidota bacterium
GGTGTTACAATTAGTGTTAGGAGCGTAGAAAGAACCATTACAGAATACGGCATCCAAAAAAAAACTGTTATAAATTAAATCCGGTAAATGAAATTAAGCCTATTGAAATCCAGAGTACAAAAAGAAAGATTGTCAAATCAAGGCCAACTCTTCAGTCAAATGAGCGGTTCTTAAGAGAACAATTATCTAATAAAATATCTGGAACACATATAGGTTTATGGTTATTAATACCTGAACTGATGCGCTTGGGATATTCTAACTGGTTTATATAATGTTGAGGGAAATGCCTGTTTATCTACCCATATAGGACTTCAACTTGTGAATGAGTCGGCTATTGGAGTAAATAGATTACGTATGAGAGACTCTCTGGCAAATCAAGGATTTGCAGCCGCTAACGGGCTATCTTTTTTAGCCTCTGACGAAACTGTTCATGAATTATTAGACAGTCGTTGTGTAGAAGACTATCAAGATGCTCAGAAAAAACTATATCACCTCAGGGAAATCGAAGGACATTATGGAGAAGAACATGTGTTTGCAATTGACCCACACCGAATAACTTCACATACAAAAAGGATAACCCCTGCTAGGAAAAAAACTTCTGATTCGCCGGCTACAAAAATACTACAAACATTCTTTTGTACTGATACTACTACGGGTCAGCCTTTGATGTTCACAAATGGATCTGCAGGCAAAACTTGTACATCAGCTACAATTAAGCTTCTGGAACTAATGAAAAGTACAGGAATAAAAGAAGGGCTATTTCTTGCAGACAAAGAGCATTTTACCCTTGCTATTGCAGAATGGTTTTCTCAAAACAATGGATATGAAATATTGATGCCTGCACCTGAAATAAAAAAAATCAAGGAACTTTATGAAATACAAAACTATGAAAGAAAGTGGGCTGGCTATGCCATAGCAGAAACGAAATACAACTTTAATGAAAGTGACATTGAATTAAGACTAATAATACAAAGAGAAGGAGAAACAGCTTACAAATACAAAGGATTCTTAACCAATTCAAACAAAGATGCCACATACCTATTATCGGATAGTTATCCCAAAAGATGGACAGTAGAAAATTTTTTCAATTTTGAAGCATCGCATGGATGGGACAGAGCCTCAACTCACAATCTAAACATTAAGTATGGTAAACAAACAATAGCTTTAATTGCACAGGCTGCTACATACCAATTAAAAAAGAAGTTACCTGGTGAGTACAACAAATGGACAGCAAAGACATTGGCAGAAAAGATATTAACAGATATAGATGGAGATATAAGGGTAGCCCAAAACAAGATAATTGTGACATATTATGGAGACCACAAAAAGCTAAACTTAAAAGACAACTATTCAGATATATCAAAACAACTCACAAAAGAAGGTATCAACCCTAGAATACCTTGGCTGCTGGACTATGAATTAGAATTTAGATTTAAATAAACTAAAATAAAAACATTGATTAAAATCGTTGACACTGTGTAGGGACAAAAAAGTAGAAGAAATCTAGTTTCTTGCTCTTATTTTTTTCAATAACACATATACTATTTTTAGATGTGTCCTAACCTCAGGCTCGTGGCTCGTAACTCCTTGCAAAACCTCACGGTTGTTTTAAAATGATTTAAAATTAAATTATATCCAATTGCCCAGAACATCTTATTTTTAGACCATTCAAAAAATATTAAGATGAAAATGTGTACCATTCCAGTTTTGCTTTGTTTGATGCTTTCAGGAGTAAATGTAAAAGCTCAACAAGTTTGGGTTGGCACATTTAAGGGAAATGTCAATGGCGATGCAGCAACTTTGACGCTACAATCTGCAGGCCCTGGAAAAGTAAAAGGTACACTCAAAGATACTTATCAGACTTTTGAAGTAACGGGTGAAACAACGGGAAATCGTTTTGCCGGAGATGCTAAAGAAAATGCTTTGGGACTCGCATTTGTGTTACTGGGGGAATTAAATGGAAATACTGCAGAAATGAAATTGGTTTTTGAACTTTTAGGACAGATTTCAGAAACGCCATTCACCTTGATAAAACAAAACACCTCAAGTACAACCTCTACTGCTAATAATAGCGCCTCTACCAAAGCAAAAACAGGTGGTACAACCCTTCCAGCTGGTGCTAAATTGGATCCAAATGTAGTGGGCAGATGGACTAAAAATGAAACCTACAATTCTGGATATGGAGATAACTTTATGGGAGGTAATTTTTCGCAATCCCTTATTTTTATGGCTGATGGCAGCGTTGCAGAAGGAAGTAGCAGTGCAAGTATCGGAGGAAGCAACTATTCAGGAAGTAGCAAGGGTGCTGGAAGTGGTGTGATTGACGGACTTCGCTGGTATACCAAAGCAAACATGTTGTGGTTGTCAATTGATCAAAATGGCCAAAAACAAGAAGTGGAACTCGGTCGATATTATATTGAAAATAACCGTATGCTCATCACGGGTAAAAATGGTGAAAAAATATTGCTAACCCGATGATATTACTTTTCATATAGCGAATAAAATGCTAGAACTTGTAAGATAAACCAATTGAATTTCCTGTAGAAATAAATTCAATAATGGGTTGTGATTGTTTACTGAAATGATAACCCGCATAACTGTCGAAGATCAATAAAAAAGCTCCTTGTAAAATCAAAGACTTTCCATAACCAGTCCATTTTTCTTTATTTTTAATTGCTGTTTTACCTTTTTCTTTCAAATAAAAACCACTAGCAATATAGGCTACATCCAAACCTGCATTCAAAAGTAACACATTGGTCAATCTCATATTGTCTCGTAATAAATCATTGGCACTGATATCATCAATAGACATTCCTGCATTGTGTACACCAAAAGCTGCCAAGGCTGTATTCACAACACCCCACCCTATGTTCATTTGATGAAAAGACTTCCATGTTTTATCATCCGTACTTAATACGCCAATAGAACCAGCAACTACATTTCCCACACCCCATGACCCAAGTACCCACATCGTAGTTTTCTGGTTATCCAAATTATTTTGAATGAGGAACTCCAAATCGGTCTGTCCAAAGGCCCAAATAAAGCAAAAAAGAAAAGTAAAAATTAACAAGGTTTGACGCATAATCACTGAATTTGAAATACAACAGCTAAAAGTAGCCTAGTGTTTAAACTCCTTTAAGTAACGCCTAAAACCAAATTTAAGATCGAGTAATTTTCAATTATCATTTATTAAAAAACTACTAAAAAGATCGCTCAAAAGATAAATACTTGATTATCAATATTTAACAAACAGTTAAGCTATTGTTAATAATTTCACAGATTCTTTATTTAGTTAAATTCAAAAAATATTCTATCGATATTTCTTGCAGAATTATAATTTTACTTTACATTTAGTGCAATAATCAGAGATTATACCATAATTTACCCATTATTACCAAATTGTCCACAATAAAATATTGATTTTAGAGTAATTTTTTAATAATATTTTGCCCTAATTCCAAGTATCCCAATAGTGTAGGAAGAAAAATTTTACAAACATTTTGAAACCAAATTAATTTTTTACAACATGAAAAAAAGTTTTGTTTTTGCACTTATGTGCTTGCTTATGTGGTCTTGTAATGAAGATCAATTATCTATCAATGAGGATGCTGAGAATGCACAACTAGTATCAGAGAGGCAATGTTTTTCTCATCAAATGTTGGAGGAGCAAATTGCGGCGGATCCTACAAGAGCAGAAAGGATCGCTGAAATCGAAAGATTTACAGAAGAATACCTCAGAAATCACCCTGAGCATAGATCTGGCTCTTTGATTACCATTCCAGTCGTTGTCAATGTTTTATATAGAACTACAGCAGAAAACATTTCTGACGCTCAAATCCAAACACAAATTGATGTGCTCAATGCCGATTTTGGTGCTACGAATTCAGATATAGGAAGCGTACCTTCCTTGTTCACAGGGGTAAAAGCAGGTGATACAGGCATTGCTTTTGAATTGGTGGGAATCAATAGAAAAAGTACTACCAAAAGAAATTGGAGACTCAATGATGACATGAAAAAAGCTAATAAAGGTGGTATTGCACCAACTTCACCAACCACTACGCTTAATATATGGTCATGTGTACTTGCAAGTGGTTATTTGGGATATGCACAATTTCCTGGCGGTCCTGCATCGACTGATGGAGTGGTCATCACAACAGGCGCATTCGGTACTATTGGTACAGCTGTTGCTCCATTCAACAAAGGGAGAACAGGAACTCATGAAGTCGGTCACTGGTTAAATTTAAGACACATTTGGGGAGATGCAACTTGTGGAAGCGACTTGGTATCTGATACACCAACACATAATACGGCGAACTATGGTTGCCCAGCTGCAAATCACAAGAGCACTTGTAGCGGTACTCCTGTTGAAATGACCATGAACTATATGGATTATACAGACGATGCTTGTATGTTTATGTTCTCTCAAGGACAAGAAACTCGTATGGCAGCTGTTTTTGCTCCTGGTGGACCAAGAGCTAGTTTCAACTAAGACTAAAAAGTATATATCATAATTTAGGCGTAACAATTGATGCGCCTTTTTTTTGCCCTTTAGCCTCTTAATTTTCGATTTATCACAACTTTCCCAGACTGCTTATATTGCAAAATATGATTAGTAGATAAGCAAATAAACCATTATCAAATTTTGCTTTTCTCCATCATTACATTTTTAAAGCCAATAAGGCATATTCAGAGCCAGGTAATCATGTCAAATATTTATCCCATATAAAAGCATTTTTTTATTGTTGAAAATAACAAATTTTTACCTTTTTGTGATAAATACTTACTCTTAAACACCTTATCTTACGGTCGTATTTTACGATAAGCAAGTATATGAAATTTGAATCCTCAGAGTTAATCATAAATCCCAATGGAAGTATATATCACCTTTCACTCTTACCAACGGACATTCCAGACCAAATCATCACGGTAGGTGATCCAGACAGAGTCAGTGCAGTTTCAGACAATTTTGATTCGATAACTAAAAAAGTATCTACTCGGGAATTTCACACACATATAGGAAAGTTAGCTGGCAAAGACATCATGGTCATTTCTACAGGAATTGGAACAGACAACATCGACATTGTCATCAATGAAATAGATGCGCTTGTCAATATCGACTTTGACTCTAGAAAATCCCTAGAATCCAAAAGAAAACTCAACTTTTACCGCATTGGTACTTCAGGTACGGTAAGACCTGATATCAATATAGACGAATTTTTGATCTCTATGTATGGTGTGGGCATGGATGGTCTAGCTTTTTTCTACAAACATCATGGTCGAGATACGGAACTAGAAAACATCATCCGCAACAAAACAGCTGTTGATCTACCAGAAGTGCATGTTTATGCAAGCAAGGCTTCTCAAACTTTGACAGAAAAATTTGAAAAAATCGCCAACTTCAGGAAAGGAATAACTTTGACTTTACCGGGCTTTTATGGTCCACAAGGTCGAAGTTTACGTAACCCAGCGAAAAGCACTCATTTTATCGATGAGGTTGCCCAAGTTAAATACAAAGACCTTTTTGTTACAAATATCGAAATGGAGACTTCAGGTCTTTATTATTTAGCAAAGTCTTTGGGACATAGAGCCATTTCTTTTAATGCTATTTTGGCCAACAGGAGCGCAAAGACTTTTTCTGCGCAACCTCAAAAAACGGTGGCGAGGCTCATTGATGTGGTTTTGAATCATATTTGAAAAAACCAGCGATCAGTTGTCAGTTATCAGCTTTCAGTTTTCAGTTTGAGTTGAGGTATTGGACACAAGGACGTTTATTTGTTTATGCGTTTATTTGTTTATGCATTCATAAACAATTAAACATCTGAACCTTCTCTTGACTAAAGTAAACTCAGGCATATTTGCGCCAAACAATACACGACAAAAATCATCAAATATACCTGAGTTTTAATCCTATGTGGCATAAACCCTATTTTTCGAATGTGAGGAAATCGGTACCACCATTGCCTCCACTGACGTGTTTCAATTCAATCTTTTTGTCGGTCATTGAAAGAATGTCCCAGTCTTCATTGATTTCAGTTAAAAAATTTGGCCCATTCAAAAATAAAATGAATTTTGAAGAATCGCCTTTTGGATTATCATCTGAACTATGATCTTCACTTGTCCAACTTCCATTATAAATTGTGCCATTGGAAGATTTTGCTGTGACACCACCATTATCGGTAAAAGTAAATGTAAAGCCTTTAAAATCAGCCGTTTCATCTTTTCCTGAATCTATAAATTTAGTAACCTTCCAAGATCCAGAAGCAACGTTATTTAAAACCTCCGTTGTATTGATTGGATCTTTGGTACACGCATTCAAACCCATTATAGCCACTGCAAATAATATTATCCTTGTTCTCATTTTCTTGTGTTTTTTTTATTTATTATGAATCCATCAAAATGATATTCATGGCCTCTGAAATCAATTGATACTGCAAGAACGGGATTGAAATATTATATTGTATTCGATCGTGAATGCTTACTATCTCAAGTCAAAGAAAAGGATACTGAAATGGAAAACAGACCAATTTACTTCTAACAAGGCTTTCAAATTTCTGACTTTATTATAAAGAACATTACGCTTGAACCAAATTGCACAAAAAAAAATCTCAGCATCTTCCAAAAGACACTGAGACTTTTCTATTAAACAATTTAAAATGAAACTTTGTTACTCGGCCTATAAATCCATCTTTACATTAGACACAAACATTAGCGAAGAAGAACCTGCTCGTGGATTTTTCACCACCACATAAATGGCGTGTTTACCTTTTACATCTGATGGAATATTAAAGACCAAAGGCGCTGGCGGAGTATTTCCTTGACCTGCAACTCTTTCTGATGGTAATATTGGTTCACTTTTTCCGATCAATGGTCCATCTACAGCATCTAGTCTCACCTCAAGTTCCCCACCTACAAAAGACATTGCTTTGGGAGCACTTGCTGTAACACTCAAAGATTTTATTCCAGTGAAATCCACAGGATCAAAAGCCAAATACGCGCCATTTTTATCCGCAATCATAAATCCATTTTTGCCAAAAGTCCTCTTGGTCATAAAAGCTGATTTAGAAGCATTGATGGCCATCATCGTGGGATTATTGAGTACCAATACTTTTTGATTTTGAATTTTGGGAAAACCATTGGCACCGAAATCTTCATAAGAAGCTCTGACAATGACACTACCTTCTCCCGCTATCATCTCTTTGGTAGGAACAACATATGAACCCTTCATAGGAAGATTGATGGTTTCATCACTCAAGCTCAATATATACGCCGCCATTTTTTCAGACTCTTCCTTGGTGATTGTAGGGTGTGCAGCCATCACCGCATCTCCCCAAACACCACTACCACCAGAGATGATTTTTTTGGATACATGCGACATACCATCTGCAAGGCTTTTGTATTTCTTTGCCACCTCAGCGTAACTTGGACCAACAGATTTCTGATTGGTTTTATGACAGCTTTTACAATCCATGGATTCTATCAAGGTTTTTCCAGCTCCAAATTTGGTATATTCATCCGCAGCAACGTGACCTTGGGCAACGGCAATTTTATCTTGGCCTTCCTTGAGAAAATCTATGGTGACTGCAACCCGATTTTCATCAATTATACCATCTTCCTTATCTTTTACTTTCACTTGATATTCAAATGGTTTATCAGGAAAAAAGAAAGATTGGTTACTTCCTACCAAATCCAATTCGACTTTTGGGGGTTCATTTCCTACTATGATCTCTATACTTTTTTCAGAAGAAGCACCATTTTCATCTGTCACCATTAATTTGGTTACAAAAATGCCTTCTTTTTTATAAGTAAAAGATGGATGTTTCTCAGTTGATTTAGTTACAAGAACACCATTTTTGTCAAATACTCTCCATAAGTAAGTCATATCATCTTGATCATAATCCTCCGTTCCTTCACTAGAAAAAGAAACCTTCATTGGATTGGCACCTTGCGTGGCACTAGCGCTTAAAGTTATTGCCGGACTACGATTACCCGCCGTATATGAAATTTTGATCAACCTGGCGTTGTTGTTTTTCTGAAACCAACCAGTACCGTATTCGAGTACGTACATGTCACCATTTGGACCAAATTCCATATCCATAGGATTACTCAAACTGATGTGTGGAATAAATGGCTCCATTTCCTGATAATTTCCTTGATCGTCCATGGTCACCGCCATGACCCATCCACGCATCCATTCATAAATAAATAACTTTCCATCATAATAGTCTGGAAAAGCACTTGCTGACTTTGAATACAAATCGCTGTAATAAACTGGGCCTGCCATCGCAGTACGACCACCTGTACCAACCAGAGGAAACTCTCTGGAAAGGCCATAAGTGTAATAAATAAAAGCAGCTTGGGCAGGAGGAAGTTCTTGCAATCCAGTGTTATTAGGAGAATTATTGATCGGCTTCAAAGGATCGAATGCCGGACCCGATTTTTTGGTTTCGAAATCATATTCGTAATAAGGGAAATTATTTCCTACAAAATATGGCCAGCCAAAAAAACCTGGTTTACGCATTTGATTGACTTCGTCATAACCATTTGGGCCCAAGCCAACCGAATCTTTAGATGCATCAGGACCAACATCTCCCCAATAAACATAACCCGTTTTTTGATCAATGGAAATACGATAAGGATTCCTCATACCCATACCGTAAATCTCAGGTTTTGTCATAGCTGTACCCGGAGCAAAAAGGTTTCCTGCAGGAATCTCATAACTACCATCCGCATTGGGTATAATACGCAAGATTTTACCACGCAAATCATTGGTATTTGAAGAACCTTTTTGAGAATCATATGGACCTTTTCCTGGACGCTCGTCAAGTGGCGCATACGCAGTTGCCCTTGGACTTGAGTTATCTCCGGTAGACAAGTACAAATATCCATTTTTATCGAATGCTATCGAACCTCCGGTATGACAACAATAATCACGCTGCACAGGAACTTCAAGTATGGTTTTCATGGTTGTCGGATCCAATTGCTTTTCATTGAAATTCCATCTGGTCAAAACATTGACTGGCCTTTCACCTTCCAATGAATGATACATATAGATGTATCCATTTTTAGCAAAATTGGGGTCAATCGCTAAACCCAATAATCCATCCTCTGCTTCATCGCGACCATTATCCTTGTTTTTATATTTATGACTGACGGGAACAGTATATATTAAATTAGTCAGACCAGATTTGGGATCGAATAATTTGACTTCCCCTCTTCTTTCTATAAACAAAACGCGCTCATCTGGCAATACTGCAAGTTCCACAGGCTCATTCAAATCCTCAGACAAGATTGTGCGTGTGAATCTATTGTTTTCAGGAACCCTCTTTGTTTTAGCCTTGGTATAGTCTAATGCTTTAGGTTTTCCATTATTCAATAAATATTGCAAAGCTCCGTCCAAGTGCTTCACAAAAATTGGATTGGTGTACATTTCCTTGGTGTGGCCCAAACCTGTATAAAAAGCTTTGCCGCCATCAAATTCATGATACCATGACATCGGGTGATTGGCACCATTTTTACCACCTTGATAGCTGGTTTCATCCAGATTCACCAAAACTTTGATGAGGTCTTCTTGAATTGACCTGAAATTATAAAATTCATCATCCACATTTATAGTATCCGGCATTTCTGCAGTGGATGGATGAGCATGATTTTTTACGTGCAGATTTGCATTTCTGACATTGGGATTGTTGGGGTGACCTGCGAAATAAGCACCCACCAATTTATTGTACCATGGCCAAGAATATTCTGTATCAGTGGCAGAATGCACGCCCATGTAAGATCCTCCTGCCTGAATAAAACGCTCGAAATCATTCTGTTGCGCCTTAGTCAAAACATCTCCGGTTGTATTTAAAAAGACAACTGTATGAAATTTGGAAAGATTGTTCTCATTGAAGTGATTGGAATCTTCTGAAGTGACCACCTCATATCCACGTGCTGCGGCAATTTTTTTGATAGCAACGATGCCTTCCGGAATCGCATCATGTCTGAAACCTGCAGTTTTGGAAAAAATTAAAACTTTGGGAGTATCATCTTGTTTGGGAAAAAATAAGGTAAGTGGCAGGATTAAAAATACGCCAAATACTTTAAATAGCTTGAATGTAGCGAATAACATAGAATTGAATTTGAATATAATCTTATTAAAAAAATCCGGAATTTATCTGCTTCCGATTATGGTGACATTAAGGTAAAAAAAATGACTTGGATTTATGAGATCCAAGTCATTTTTTATGTTTTTTCTGAAAGAAATTATCCTCCCATCATATCCATTCCGCCTTCTGATTCTTTTGTATTCTTCTTTTTGAAGAGTGAAAAGTCAGATTTTCCAAACCTGTAAGAAACGTTTAACCTCACGACTTGGAAGTTGCCATTTCTGCTTGAGTTTTGTACGAAAAACGGTGATTCACTGTATGATCCCATGATTCTTGATCTGAAAACATCTTGTACATTCAAAGAAACTGTCAATGCTTTTGATTTCAAAAAACTCTTTCTGAAAGAGATATCTGCAAACCAAACTGGCTTGGTATAACCTTGGGCGCTACTTCCGCCACCGCCACCGCCCCAGTTACCACCGCCGCCGCCGCCACCGCCGCCGCCGCCACCGAAACGACCACCACCACCGCCTGTATTAAATGCGGTCCTACTTCTATATTCACCAGAAATTTGAATTCCAAAATCTTTTGGTAAACTGAAAGATAAGTTTTCTTTTATAAACCAAGTGAACTGGCTATTCGTCAATCCTTCCACCACATTGGAAGCGTCTACTTCAGAATTATAAAAGTTGAGGTTTGTAGACAAATCAGTGCGTTTTCCTATTTTATTTCTCATCGTTACTTCCAAACCATAAGCAGTCGATTTGTTTGAGTTTGCATACGTAGAAATGATATTAGTCATTTGTGTCGCAGGATCAACTTCAGTTATTTGGTAACCTGTGATAAGATTTGTTGCACGTTTGTAGTACAATGTAAATAACACGTTGTTGTTGTTATTTATAATGTTCTGATAAGATAATTCCACTGAAGATGTAAATTCAGGAACCAAGTCTGGATTACCTCTTTGTAAATTGATAGAATCAGAAAAATCAGTAAAAGGAAGTAATTGGAAGAAATTTGGTCTGTTTACCCTTCTTGAAACAGAAAGTTGCACGTTGTCTTCTTCATTGACTTTTCTTGTTAAGAATACAGTAGGAAATAAACTCAATGGAAATTGGTTTGAAAAAGATTGGCCGTCTGCAAGTTTTCCATTATAAACACTGCTTTCTGCACGCAAACCAACTTGAGCACCCCACTTTTTACCTTCTTTACTGATGTTGAAATAGGCAGCACTTACATTATCAGTAAATAGATAATTATCTGTGATGGTTGGTCTTCTCACATAATCATTGAGCGCATTATCAAATATAAAATTGAAGTTATTGTTATCAACATTTCTGATGACCATTCTTGCACCTGCCTCCAATTTTACCGTTGGAGTCAAAGGGTTGATGTAATCAGTCTGGAAAGTATAAGAATCATTTGCACCGCTACCAGTTTGCAATTGTTTGGTATTCAAAGCAGAAGTGGTATAAGCATTTTCATAAAAACCATTATTGTCAAACATGCTACCATTGTAGTGAATGTCGGCTGTAAATTCTTTGCCCTTTTTAGCATAAAGGTGTTTATATAAAATAGAAGCACCAAAGTTGTTAAAAATACGATCACTTAGAGTGGTTCTATTATATTCAGTAAAACCTCGACCCACGGTGTCGGTACGTACTACCAGATCTCCTGGATTTGCAAAATTACCTCTTACATAAGAACCTTGGAAAGTGATGGTATTTCTATCATTGTAAAACCAGTCTAAACCTCCTCTCAAGTTTGCAAAAGTACCGTTTCTACTTCCTGTTCCAATTTGGCTGGTAATGGTATTTGGTGAGTCAAATAAATTGGTTCTGAATGTCTCATTAAAGTTGTCACCTCTTCTACTGTTTAAGTTACCATTCAAAAATACATTGACTTTTCCTTCTTGTAAATTGGAATTGAGGCCCAAGTTATAACCGGTTTGTGAATCAACACCAGCAGATACAGTACCATTATAACCCAATTTTTTATTCTTTTTGAGTACGATGTTTACGATACCAGATTGACCACCAGACGCATCATATTTTGAAGAAGGATTGGTGATTACCTCTACAGTTTCAATAGCATCAGAAGGAATCTGGTTGAGTGAAAGTGTAGTTGGTCTTCCATCAATAAAAACTTGTGGGCTACCATTTCTCAAATTGAGGTTACCTTCAAAATCTACAGATAAACTTGGCACGTTTTTGAGTGCATCTTCTGCTGTTCCTCCGATGGCAGTGATGTCTTGATCCACTCTATATATTTTTTTGTCTAATGCAATTACAACATTGGATTTTTTGTCGGTTACGACTACTTCATCCAATAACTGGCTAGCCTCAGATAAAACTATTTTACCCAAATCAATTTCCAAATTGGTACCCTCAGGTATTACAAATGGTGCCGGAGCAGGACTCCCAGCAGCTGGTCTTTCTGGTTTCTTCAGGCCAAATGTTACTTTTTTGGTCATTTCTGCATATCCTATAAAGGAAATGAGCAAATCAAATTCACCAAAAATTGGCAAATTTTCTAATGAGAACTCACCCCTGTCGTCAGTAATTTGTCCATCTACCAATGTACTTACCATGGTACGAGTAGTAGTATCAAATTGCATCGAAGATAAAGAAACAGTTGCATAAGGGACAGCAACTCCTTTATCATCAACAATTTTGCCATAGAATCTACCAATTTTCATGTTTTGCCCGCCTGGCATTTGACCATTAGCACCGGGAAAAGCACCTGCTGGTGCACCATCTGGGCGTTGTGCGCTCATAGATGATGAAGTAATAAGAATCACCAACAAGAGGGTGATTGACAAGCCGAAGAATGAATTAATCTTTTTCAAATGATAAAATTTAGAATACAAATCTATGGTTATTAAAATTGGTGGCGCACAAGTAGTAGACCATAAGTCCCAATTTGTAGATGAAAACGAATAAAATAACGCGAATGCCAATTTTACTCCTTTTCGCAATACAAAATATACTGTTAAGACTATTAAAACTTCCTTAAAATATTGTGAAAATTCAAAAAGCAACTGAATTTATCGAATTAATATGTCAAAGTAGAAACAATTGTACTTCTTGTCTATCTATCAACATGGAATATCTACTTTAGTTTATGCACAAGTGCAGATGCCGTATCTTTATACCATATTTATAACATACACTTTAATGAATTACACAAAACCTGTTATTACTACTACTTTACTCTTCAAAACACTTTTCTTATTGGTGTTTTGGGGTATGTGGTTGATATTGCCTTTTCTCATGTTTTCTGAGAGGAATGGAATGGAATGGGTATTATATAAGGTTTTCCCAATCAATGCTTCCTTAATCTTCTTATTCTTTTTTAATACAGAAGTATTGATTGGTAAACTGTTAGTCAAAAAAGGAATCGCATACTATGTGTTATCTCTCCTTACTTTCATATTGATTTTCTTTGCCTTCCATGTATTTATTAAAAATATGGTTGGCATTGGCGCTGACAAATTGGAAAAGGAAATTATGAGAACGTTTTTTCCTATTCTTACTGTTACAGCTGTAAGTACAGGATATGGTTTGGTGTCGTACCTCATCAAACAGCAAAAATTAAATGAAGAAGAAAATCAACAGAGAAAACAATCAGAGCTAGCTTTCTTGAGATCTCAAATTAGTCCTCATTTTATATTTAATGCACTCAACTCCATTGTTTACCTCATTCGCACCAAATCGCCAAATGCAGAGGACGTCACCATCAAATTATCTGAAATCATGCAACACATGTTGTATAATTCAAGAGATAAAATGGTCATGTTGGACAAAGAATTAAACTATTTGGATAATTATATTGAATTACAAAAAATCAGATTTGGGGAAGATGTCGTCATAGAATATTCACTCAGTGGCGACACCAACATGAAATTGATAGAGCCCATGCTCATCATTCCCTTTGTTGAAAATGCATTCAAACACGGAACTGGAGCAGTTTTAAAGCCCTTTATTGACGTGAAAATCAACATAGATGATTTTGATTTCACCATGTTGGTCAAAAACAAATTCAACCCAGGAGAAGATAATGTGTCTGGCAACTCAGGAATTGGGCTTGAAAATGTACGCAGAAGACTAGAGATTTTATATCCTGAAACGCATAGTCTGGAAATAACTACTAATGAGGACTGGTACCAGACCACCCTCAAACTTAAATTACACCAATAGTGCCAAATCAAAATTCAGTCATATTAAATTGCTTGGTAGTTGACGATGAGTCTATGGGTCGCAAACTCATAGAATCTTATATTTCACAAGTACCATTTTTGAAATTTGTGGATGCTGCCAAAAACGCATTCGATGCCATGGACATTCTCAATAGAGAATCTATTGATTTGTTGTTTTTGGATATCCAAATGCCTGGCATGTTGGGTACCAATCTGTTGAATAATCTCGACAAAAAACCCATGACTATTTTCATTACTGCATATCCGCAATACGCAATCGAAGGATTTGAATTGGAGGCCATCGATTATTTGATGAAGCCTGTGAGCATGGATCGATTTGTCAAGGCTTGTAATAAAGCATTGACTCAAGCAAAAATAGAAATGGCTCTGTCAGCCCAAAAACTCAGCCCACCACAGGAGGATGCTTTCTTTTTTGTGAATGCAGATTATTCTTTGGTGAAAATCTTCAACAAAGAAGTTTTGTACATAGAAGGCATGAAAGATTACGTAAAAATTTACTTAGTGGATCAGAAAAAACCAATCATTACCAAGATTTCTTTGACTGGATTGGAAGAAAAGATGGCCGGTGCAAATTTTATTCGCATACACAAATCTTACATCATCAATGCTGACCACATCAAATCCATTAGAAATCATTCAGTGATTCTGCAAGATCAAGAAATTCCGATCAGCGCAAATAAGCTACCAGAAGTACTAGAAAAAATCGGGTACAAAGAATAAAATTTTACTATCGCAGAAGTTTCAGTCCAACTTATAAAAGGACTTACTCTTCTAAATTTACCCTGCTAAGGTAGATCATAACTATGCCTACTACGACTCTAGCTATGTGAAGTAAAAAGGCAGGTCCATTGCCAAATGCTTTATTCATCCAGGAAAACATCGTTAAATTAATGCCTACAGCGGCCAAAAAAATGGATAAAAATCCAGAGATGAAGAAGAAAAAGCCGATTACCGTGAGTATCGTCCTGGTTTTTGATGACATCGCCAATCTATTTGATGTAGCAAAGTAAAACATAATACCTCATTTAATAGAACCTAAAACTGGAATAAAATCTTTATTTCACAATTCCTTAAAACTTTATTACCACTCTTTTTGGTTGTTTTGTAGTATTTTTATGGTTTATATCTAAATCCTTGTTGGTAATAAACAAGCCATAAATCTAACAATTGAACAAATCCATAAAAATCATAGAATGCCCTAGAGATGCCATGCAGGGTATGAAAGATTTTATTGCAACAGCAGATAAGATCCGCTACATCAATCAATTGTTGAAAGTTGGATTTGATACCATTGATTTTGGAAGCTTTGTTTCGCCCAAAGCAATTCCCCAAATGGCCGATACAGCAAAAGTTATTGAAGGTTTGGATTTATCGACAACCACTTCCAAATTGTTGAGCATCGTTGCCAATACACGCGGAGCACAAGATGCAGCCAAGTTTGAAGAAATTCATTATATAGGTTTTCCTTTCAGCATTTCTGAGACTTTTCAGTTGCGCAACACCAACAGTTCGATCGAAGAGTCCCTGGACACTGTCGAGCAAATTTTAGAAATTTGTATCAAGGCAAATAAAAAACCCGTCATTTATTTATCAATGGGATTTGGCAATCCTTATGGAGATATGTGGAATGTTGATATTGTACAAAAATGGGTAGACAAGTTGCATTTGATGGGTGTCACTATCATGGCCATATCTGATACTGTGGGCATTGCGAATCCAGAGAGCATCAGTTATCTTTTTAAAAATTTAATTCCGAAATATCCAGATGTTGAATTTGGAGCTCATTTTCATACACATCAGAACAATTGGCGAGAAAAATTGGATGCTGCATATAAATTTGGTTGTTTGCGATATGATGCTGCCCTCAAAGGTTACGGCGGTTGCCCAATGGCAAAAGACGATCTGACAGGTAATCTCCCTACTGAAAATTTAATTTCATATGCCAATCAATCAGGTTTAAATACAGGCATAGATTATGCTGCATTTTTTAATGCCATGACCATAGCCAATGAAATTTTCCCTAAATAATTAAATAGCTCGGTATCTTTTCAGAGTATTAATATTTTCATAAAATTTGAAATTTAATTTTTTTCATCCTATTGAAAAGAATTAATGTCTATACATTTCATCGTTGATTTCTAATAGAGTAACCTTAATTGCTCTGATCTATTTGTTTGTGATTTGGATGGGCTGTAAAAGCGACGCGACCTCCGAAAAATCAAAGTTAATTACCTCAGGTGCTGAATTGGCTAAAATACAGTGTGGGCGTTGCCATGTCCAACCTTTACCTTCTTCTTTGAGTAAAAATTCATGGAGAAATGGCGTGTTGCCAGAGATGGCTTATTTCGTGGGTATCTCTTCTTCTGGAGATAAAATGTTCAACATGGCTGAAGACGAGTATTATGTGCTTAAAGAAAGCGGACTTTTCCCAACAGAACCTCTAATAACTCAAGAACAATGGGATAGCCTTTCCAAATATTACATCGACAATGCTCCAGATAGTTTAGTTTTAGTACAAGATCCAAATCTTGACAAAACTAGTCAAGACTTCAAGTCTTCTATAATATATAACCCTTCTGAAAATAAATCATCTATTACACTAGTAGAAAGCAATCCGGTTGATAACCACCTCTTTGTTTTTAAAGAAGAGACCAAAATGTTGGAAGAGTACGATCAAAGCTTTCATAAATTAAGTGAAATCCAACTGAGTAGTGCTGTATCTGACCTTGAAATACAAAGAAATCAGAAGTATGTTTTGCAAATGGGCAACATGAATCCCAATGATCGAAAACTGGGTAAACTTTCTGTGATCAATGAAAATGGAGAAATTACTGATTTGATTGATTCTCTCAAAAGACCAGTCAATCTCAAATTATGGGACATCAATGAGGACGGCACAGATGATTACGTGATATCAAATTTTGGCAACCTAGCTGGAAATTTATCATGGTATGACGGTTTGGATAAGAAACAACACATCATATCCAATACTGCTGGCCCCATGACAACTTTGATCAAGGATTTGGATGGAGATGGCGTTGAAGAATTGATTGCCCTATTCTGTCAAGGCAATGAACGAATTTCTATATTTTATAAAAAAGGAGACACATTCACAGAAGAGATTGCTTTACGTTTTCCTCCAAACTACGGATCAAGTTACATTGATTTGCAAGACATCAACAATGATGGTTATCTTGATTTGCTGTACGCCAATGGCGACAATGCGGACTTTTCAATAGAAAAAAAACCTTATCACGGCTTTACTATTTTCCTCAATGATGGGCAAAACAAATTTCAAAAATCCTACTTTTATCCTTACCCTGGCTGTAGTAAAGTAGTGACATTAGACTTTGATAAGGATGGAGATTTGGATTTTGGTTTAATATCTTTCTTCCCAGATCAACTCAAAAATGGCTTTATTTTTTTAGAACAAAAAAGCAGTCTGAATTTTGTAGCAAAGAGTATTCCAGGAGCAGAATACGGCTCTTGGATGGTAATGGATAGTGACTCAAAAAACAATACCATTTATTTGGGAAGTTATAATCGCAATATCACTTTCAAAGGAAAACAAGTTGAGATGATGAAAATCAAGTATGTCAAGTGATTTTTTAATTTTTTCAACCTGAAACAAAATTAAATACTTTTATACGGTTGCATTTACATGAGTTCGAAAGAAAAAAGACGAAAAACAAGAGTAAATTGTCATAATAGGTAAATAATGGAATTTGTGTCAATGAGTTTTTTTCCAAATGTCTACAATTTTGAAATCAGAGATTGGAAAAGTTGACTAACTGGTCAGAACCCAGAAAGGGTTCAATTTGCTTAACCCCGTGCGAAGCTCGGGGAATCAAAACACCAATTTCTTACAACCCTGAATTGGGTTGAATTGGTCACAATGTTGTTTTAAGTAGAGAAAGATTAATTCCAGATGCAAGTTTGCAATCCATGGTAAAAAAAAACAGCATTTGATTTTGGCGGGATTTTGGCGAAACTTCCAAAAATCATGACAAAATGCCAACTACAAATTTAAGAAGTGATGAAATGCACCCCTCACTTATTATCTGTCAAAAACTCTTTTCTTAAACTGTTTGAACAAAATAAATAATGCAAATAAATTAAACAGGATACCTACCAAGAAATAAATAAAATGGAAGGATTCATCCAAGGACAATTGATACAAAGAATGCGCCCAAAAAACTGGAATAATGGCAAATCCATATTTCAAAAATCCACCAATAAATAAAGACAATAATGGTACCATTAAAATTAAATCTACAAATTTAAAATAAGCCATACCCTCTATTTTATTATTGGCGAAAGTTGCAATGATCAAAGCCATAAATGGTGCAGCGAGTCCATAAAGTATAGACAATAGAATAACATTCACCATACCGGGATAAGCAATGTCACAACTCAAAAACATGATGAATGCTCCTAAAATAGAAAAAAAAGTAGCAAAAGTCAATCTATAGACAATGAAATAAAATGAAGAAATAGGCATCACCCGAATGACTTGAAGCACACTTTCATCCTTTTCGTCCAAAATCATAAATGAAGTGATAAAACCAAAAATAATGGCCGTTTGCATCACACCAGACATCATAATCAAGTGATGATATTCTGCAATAACCGGATATTTGATTGTAATGTAAGGCACAAAATAGCGGATGAAAAAAATCAATGCAATGGGTACTAACAGATAACCCGACAAATTAGGATCGGTAACGATTCTTTTGATATCGACTTTGATCAAATTAAGAATTCGGTTCGTCATCTTTCAAAAGTTTTGCTCATTCTTTTTAAGGCAAACCAATACAAACTTACCAACCAAATTCCAGCTCCAAAATAGGTAATTATTATAAAAGTAATTGAATGTGAGTGAAAAGCAATATCAAACAAATCAATTGCAATTTGAGTAGGAAAAATATAAAAAGGCAACTTAGGCAACAAGTTAAAATAAGCTAGGAAAGGAGCAGCTAAAAGCATGATCACTCCCACCGATTTCAACATAAAACTGCTAAAGTTTCGCTCCCCAGCTACCATAATGAACCCAATAAAAGCAAAAAGCAATGTGGTTATAAATGCGGCTGCCATTAAAAAAGACCAGTTTACATTTTCTATTCCTTTACTAGCCATTACCATAAATACGCAACAAAGCATTGATAAAAGGGAAAGTAAAATACTCTTTGACCAAAGATAATGACTCACTTTCATAGGAGTTACAGCCAGCGCTTGCAATGTATTTTCATTTTGCTCAAATAAAACCATCACTCCCACTATTAAAAAGCCAAGCAGCGCAGGATCGTTGAATATTACTAAAATTAAAAACTTTTCCATGTCTCCAAACGTGGATAAACCCTTAAATATCAATACGTAAATTGCAGTAACGACAATAGATATGAAGATGATTTTGTTTCTGAAAATCAGTAATAAATCCTGTTTGAGCAAAGCAAAAAAAGGTTTCATTAAGTCAATGATTTACCAGTTACTTGAATGAAAATCTCATCCAAACTTGCTTCCTTAGAATGGATAGTAGACAACTCCCCGTTTCTGATCAATTGCAGAAATGCCTCATTTTGACCAAGTCCTTCCATTGAGAAATAAAGCGGATCCTGTTGATCCTTCATAAATACTTCCACATTGTGGTGGCTGTATTTTAATTTTAGTTGTTTTGGAGAATCAATAACTTTCAAAGCACCATCTACCATAAAAGCAACCCGATTACATAGTTCATCTGCATCGTGCATCTGATGGGTGGTCAAAAAAATGGTCTTATCTTCGCTTTGCAACTCTTTGATGATGTCTTTGATGATTCTGCCATTGACCGGGTCAAGGCCAGATGTTGGTTCGTCCAGAAAAATTATCTCAGGATTGTGCATGAAAGATCTTACAAAATTGAGCCGCATTTTCATTCCTTTTGAAAATTCACCTACCTTTTTCCTGGCATCATTTTCTAGCCCCACTTTGGCCAATAGGTCAAGCGGTTTTTGACTATTTTGATAAAAGTTTCTGAAGAATTCCAAATTCTCCAAAGCCGTTAATTTCAAATAATGATTGGGTAATTCAAATCCCACTCCAATTTTCTCATAAAGTGTTTTATCCCATGATTTCACTTCTTTTCCATCAATTGTTGCAGATCCTTCATAATCATTCAACAACTTGTAAAGTATTTTTTGAGTAGTACTCTTTCCAGATCCGCTAGGGCCAAGAAATCCAAATATTTCACCCTTTTCAATTTGAAATGAAATGTTTTTAATGGCTGGATTTATGCTGCCTGCATAAGTGTAAGAAAGATTATTTACCGATATCATCTCGATAAGAAATTGAAAATAATTAAAAACAAGTTACCCATTTGCATGATTCAATGCTTGATTCCAAACCCTCCACACATTTTTATAACAAATCTTTTCGATCTGCTCGTCAGTGTATCCTCTTTTCAACAAAACATAAATTAAATTTGGATATTGCGACACATCTTTCAAACCTGCAGGCAGGCTGTCCCCTACTCCATCAAAGTCAGAACCCAATCCTACATGGTCTATTCCTGCAAGTTTTACAATCAGATCTATGTGATCGGCTACTTTTTCGACATCAGAAAATAAAGAGCCATTTTTTGCTTCAAACTCCATCATTAGTTTTTTGGCTTCAGGATCAGATTCTTTTAAATTTTTATCACTCAATAATTTATCAAATTTATCCCAGTTTGGTTTCAAACTTCCGTCCAAAAAAGTAGAACCAAAATTGACTTGTATCACCCCACCTTTTTTGCCCATTTCAACAATCATTTCATCACTCATATTTCGTTGAAAACCAGGTGTGAAATTTCTTGCGGAAGAGTGAGAAGCAATGACAGGAACTCTAGACAACTCCATCACTTGCCAAAATGTTTTGTCTGAAATATGGGATACATCAATCATGATTCCTTGAATATTCATTTCTGCGACAACTTCCATTCCGAAAGGGCTCAATCCTTTCCAAGTTGCTGTTGTATCGTAAGAAGAATCACATATTTGATTGTCTTTGCCATGGGTCAACGTGATATAACTGATACCCCTTTTTTTGAAATATGCCACATTTTTAATGTCCTTTTCAATAGGTGCGCCATTTTCCATGCCCATTGGCAGTGCTATTTTCCCAGCAGCTACTACAGCCTCGGCTTCGGCAGGACTTTTCACCGTTTTATAATAATCTGGAAGTTCGGCAGCAATTTTTTCAACCATATCTATGAGTGAGTCTGCATAAGCTTTTGCTCCCCCGGTCACTTGATAGGAAGAAGGGATATAAATAGACATAAAAGGAACATCCAAGCCACCTGCTTTTGCTCTTTTAAAATCAAAATCTCCGTCTTTGGTTTCTATTGGAATGCCAATAAACTCTTTGGTAAATCTGAAATTTTTGATCGCTAGCCTATACGGCAAGTCCACATGCCCATCTGTGATGATGTATTGATGTGCCAAAGTTTGTGCCTTTGTCCGTAACACCTGCTCTTCGCTTTGTTTGGATAATTTTTTGCTACAACCGATGACACAAAGCAATAAAACAAATAAAATCAAATTGGTAAATTTCATATTCAATCATTTAGTTTTTAATCGGGCCTTAACGATGATCATGTTAAAACAAATACCTAGAGTAGCATGTAATACTGACACCTTATTGGAATTGCTCTTACAAACTTAATATTCCAACTCGAATGTATCATGAAAATATAAAACTAAGCCGACTTAATTTTAAGATTACGCAAATTTGTCATATAAAACTCAATATCGGGTGTCATTTTGCCAGCTGAATATCAAGGTTTTATGTCATAATTACCATTTTTTCACATTGGAATAATTTTGGATCACAACCCATTATAGAACCTAAATAAAAATTAAAGATGAATCTGAATAATTTAACAATAAAAGCACAAGAAGTCGTGCAAAAAGCACAACAACTTGCCATGGAGCTAGGCAGTCAAGCAATTGAACCCGGCCATTTTCTAGAAGGTATGTTTGCCATCGAAGATTCTCCCGTCAATCACTTGTTGAAAAAACTAGGGTTGAACCCAGATGTCATTAGAAAAACAAACGAAAGCATTGCCAAATCATACGTGAAGGGTCAAAATGGTGGTCAATCCATCAGCCGTCAAGCTTCAGAAATCATACAAAAAGCCAACATCTCTTTGAAGACTTTTGGAGATGAATTTGTAGCTGTCGAACATTTGTTTTTGGGTTTATTACAGACCAAAGACCAAGTCAGTCAAATGTTGAAAGACTATGGCATCAAAGAAAATGACTTGATTGCCGCCATTAAGGAAATGCGCAAAGGCAGTAAAGTACACAGTCAAAGTGCTGAAAATACATACAATGCGCTTAACAAATACGCCATCAATCTCAATGAGCGTGCAAAATCGGGTAAACTCGATCCAGTCATTGGTAGAGAAGAAGAAATTCGCAGGGTTTTGCACATTTTAGCAAGAAGGACCAAAAACAATCCGATCCTTATAGGTGAACCTGGTGTTGGTAAAACTGCCATCATAGAAGGTTTGGCGCACAGGATCATTGCAGGTGATGTGCCTGAGGATTTGCGAGAAAAACAAATTTATGCTTTGGATATGGGTGCTCTGATTGCAGGTGCCAAGTATCAAGGCGAATTTGAAGAAAGACTCAAAGCGGTGATCAATGAAGTTTTGAGCTCTGATGGAAATATTTTCCTTTTCATTGACGAAATCCACACTTTGATTGGTGCTGGTAAAAATCAGGGAGCCATGGATGCTGCAAATATCCTCAAACCTGCGTTGGCAAGGGGTGAATTGCGGGCCATCGGTGCAACTACACTTGATGAATATCAAAAGTATTTTGAAAAAGACAAGGCATTGGAACGTAGATTCCAACAAGTAAATGTCAACGAACCTTCTGAAGAGGATGCCATTTCAATACTTAGAGGTTTAAAAGAGAGGTATGAAACCCACCACAAAATCAACATCACCGATGAAGCAGTGGTTGCGGCTGTTCAGCTTTCTAATAGATACATTACGGACAGGTTTTTACCAGATAAGGCCATTGACTTGATAGACGAGGCTGCTGCTAAATTGCGCATGGAAATGAACAGCATGCCAGAGGAATTGGACGAGGTCGAGCGTAAAATCAGACAATTGGAGATTGAGCGCGCTGCAATGCAACGAGAAGAAGATCAAACAAAACTCGCCAGAATCAACGAGGACCTTGCCAACTTGGAAGAAAAACGCAATGGTTTGAAATTGAAGTGGGAAAATGAAAGGTCTGTGGTCTTGGGCATTCAAACTGCCAAAGAAGAATTGGAAAAATTGAAGTCTGAAAGTGCCCGGGCTGAGCGTGAAGGTAATTACACACATGCGGCGGAAATAAAGTACGGTAGAATTCCAGACGAACAACAACGCCTTAGTAAATACATGGACCAACTTTCCGAGATGCAGGACAATGACAAATTGTTGGTCAAGGAAGAAGTGGATGGAGAAGACATTGCAGAAATTGTGAGTAAATGGACAGGTATTCCAGTCACTCGCATGTTGCAAAGTGAAAAGGAAAAATTGATTCACCTAGAAGAAAGAATAGAACGTCGTGTCATTGGCCAGGAAGAAGCGGTTGAAGCAGTTTCCAATGCCATCAGGTTGAGTCGTACCGGACTTTCAAATCAAAATAAACCCATTGGTTCTTTCCTTTTCTTGGGAACAACTGGTGTTGGTAAAACAGAACTCGCTAAAGCCTTAGCGGAGGAATTGTTTAATGACGAAAACCTCATGACGCGTATTGACATGAGTGAATATCAGGAAAAACATGCCGTTTCAAGATTGGTAGGCGCTCCTCCAGGATACGTTGGTTATGAAGAAGGTGGACAATTGACAGAGGCCGTGAGAAGAAAACCATACAGTGTGGTTTTGCTCGATGAAATCGAAAAAGCACACCCCGATACTTTCAATATTTTATTGCAAGTTTTGGAAGATGGGCGATTGACAGATAACAAAGGCCGGGTGGCAAATTTCAAAAATACAGTCATCATCATGACTTCAAACATGGGTTCGGAACTCATCAGAGAAAATTTTGCTCAATTGACCGAACAAAACGAAGAAGAAATGGTAGAGAAGACCAAGAATGCGGTTTTTGAATTATTGAAATTGAGCGTGCGACCTGAGTTTCTGAACAGAATTGATGAAGTCATCATGTTCAGACCTCTGGATCGCAGAAACATCAGGAGCATCATTGACATACAATTGAATGACGTGAAAAGACTTTTGGCAGAACAGGACATCAGAATTGACTTCACACCTCAACTCAAAACCTGGCTGGCTGATGAGGGCTTCAACCCAGAATTTGGAGCAAGGCCGCTCAAACGCGTCATTACTAAGAAGATTTTGCACGAGTTGTCAAAACAAATATTGACAAACGTCATCGTACCAAGATCTGATGTTTTATTGGATGTTTTTGATGACAAGGTGGTGGTGAGAAAGACCGTTTTAGCAGAACATGTGAATTAGTTTTTTGCATTCGCGTAATTTTATAAATTTTAGAAAAGGAGTGATGTTTTTTACATTGCTCCTTTTCATTTTAAAGTAGTCGGAGCTGAAAACTTTCCACTTTGAGAACCCACAATTTATTTAGAAAAATTTCTCAGATAATCGGAATGCAATATCTTTGAAAATAAAAATTAGAACTATGTCTAAAGAATTGGTCGTTATTGAAACCATGGTGAATGCTCCCGTTGAAATCGTTTGGGAAAAATGGAATGCACCAACACATATTACCGAATGGTATACTGCAACGCCTGAATGGCACACCCCACAGGCAAGTGCTGATTTTACAGAAGGAGGATCATTCAATTACAGAATGGAGGCCAAGGATGGCAGTTTTGGTTTTGATTTTAATGGCACATTCGATGAAATCGTAGAAAATGAATTCATAGCCTATACCTTGGCTGATGGTCGCGAAGTAAAAATTACCTTTTCGTCCCTTGGGCCAAATACCCACATAGAACAAGAATTTGAAGCGGAGGGAGAAAATCCCGTGGAAATGCAAAAAGCAGGTTGGCAAGCCATTTTAGACAATTTTAAAAGTTATATAGAAGGTTCTGATGAAGAGGAATGATTGAGTTCATAAAGTTTATAAAGTTTGTAAAGTTGAAAGTTCATATAGTTCTTAAGTTAAAAATAAGTATAGTAAGAGATCCAGAAGGGGTGAAAAGCCTTTCGACCGTATTTCAAAAATTGGAAAGTTTGTAGGAGTGAAAAGCTTTTGAAGTCCAAGTTTAAACAATTAAACATTCCGTTGCTGGATAAATATTATATATTTGAGAAGCTTTTTATTATGTTTATGTTGAAATTCTGAGAACTCGGTTTCTTATTTTATTAAAACAACATTACCCAAATGAAAACTTACTACCTAGCAATCCTTATAATATGGATGTTCTCCATAATTTCTTGTAAAAATGAAATAGATCAATTTATTCCACCCAAAAATGATGAATTATCAAATGGGACCTACGATAAATATGTAGAAAGTTTAAAAGAAGCATATCACAATAATGACAAACTAAATGCTGCATTACAATTGGCAAACCTCAAAGCAGACAAGGAAATAACCTTTACAATTTTAGAAGCAGGTATAAAAGAAGATCTTAGTAATTGTGATAAAATATACAACTGGTATTGGTTATATGACAGAAATAATTTTGGAGTAAACATTGTTAAATTAGATACCAGTAAATTTAAAAATGCAGTGCAATTGTGTGACAAGTTATATGGAAATTATTCCTATTTAAGGTATGCTGAATTGAAGGATCAGAATGAAAAGGACGCTGTAAAAAATAGAAAAAAAGAAGACAGTAGTGCCTTTAATCTAACGCTGGTTGCTGAATTAGAACAAATATCTCTTGACGATCAGGAGGTTAGGAAAAAATTAATGGTAAAGAATATTGCATCTGATTTGGAAAATAAATTATTAAGCGAAATGCACGTTGTTGATTCAATAAATCTCCTTAAAATTGATAAAATATTTCAAAAATATGGTTATCCAAGTATTGCATTAGTTGGTAAAGATTGCAATTTCACCCCTGCATTGATTATTCATCATAATATCGATTTGACTAACAGAAATAAATACTTACCAATATTAGAAAAAGCAGTATCTGATGGTTTGTTATACCAGGAAACTTTAAACATGATTAAGCATAGAATAGCCGATATTGAATTAGATGAAAATTAATACGTTTCTTAAATTCCTTTTAGAATAAAAGTCATAAGAAAAATTTCCACTTATTATATGTGGAATTTTCCACTACCATTCCCAAATCACCAGTTCCCAAGCCTCAGCACCAGCCTCATCCAAAGTGTATAAATTGGTAAAACCAATGTGTTTGTGCGCAGCCATGGATCTGGTATTGAGGCAAGATACAAGAGTCAAACAGAAATCATATTTACCAGCATAGGTCATTTTGAATTGCTCGTACAACGATCTGAACACACCTTGCCCTCTGTAATGATAATCAACACATATT
This sequence comes from Bacteroidota bacterium, assembly GCA_029567325.1. Classification (GTDB taxonomy): domain Bacteria; phylum Bacteroidota; class Bacteroidia; order Chitinophagales; family Saprospiraceae; genus JADKBO01. The sequence goes on from JAKQLF010000050.1 coordinate 26,815, forward strand.
TGGCCCATCATCAAATAATTGTTGAAATGGCGATCACCCTTTTCTTTCAATTCATCAACAATGCGAAACATAGGAAATAAACCAGGAATTTTATCTGAAAATTTTGGTGACATCGTCAAGGCATAGGCAATGACCCTATTCCCGTCCAATCCAATGATGTGGCCGTCAGCTACATTCATTTGATGCAGCAACTCAAAATCATGTTTTAACGTTACAAAACCTTGCTCCGCTTCTACATCCTTTGTGTGGCTACCTTTTAGAAAACGACTTTGTAGTTCTAAGATGCCGTGTAATTCCTCCTCGGTTTCTGCTTTCCTAAAAACGAGCATACTATTTTATGTCTACCACAAAAAAATCAATGACACATTCCACAATTTCTCCAGCCTTATTCAACCCCCAATAAACCGGAAATCTACCAGCTTGTCCACCTGTTGAAAACATTGGAACAGAAGAGGTATTGTCAACTTTATGCATATTCCAATCACCAATTTCCAGGGAATATTTATTCGATCCAGAATATGCTTTGAATTCAGCAGCAAGAAAATCAGTATAGAAATTGCCTTTCTTATGCTTTTTATAATAAGCCTTTTTCTCTTTGTTGAATTTTTCAAAAGCTTCCAAATCAAAAAAACTGGCTAACTGCGATTTAGATTCAAATCCAAAAAAACCATCGCTTTTGAGTGTTGCCAATTGACTTTCTTCCAAATCTGTAGTGATGGCCAATTCCCAAGTCACGGCCTTTTCTTTTTTTAATTTTAAAATTGCAAAAGCAATGACATAATAATCTTCCTCAGGTACAGGATTGACCATTATTTCCACCGGATACTTTCCTGGCGTGATCTTTTTGGTAAGAGGATTCAAAACGTCAGTATCAAATGGATCTCCAACCAATAAAACACCGGAAGGAAAATTGCATTCCCCGATAGAGACCTTAGTCAATTTTTTATTTTTGAATGCCTTGGTATAGTCGATGGTTGGCAGCTTTTTGTTTTGCCCAATTACTTCTGTTTGTAAAAAACAGGATAATAACAGAAAAACAAGGAAGGTTAATTGTTTCATTTTGTCTTTGTTTTGAGGTCAGGGAAAATTGATTATTATTATCAGTAATTATTTAAAATATTTACGGCATTAACTAGTTAACATCTCGTTCCAAACCAAAGATAAAATAAAGTTGTCTGTTTTTAAATAGTGAAGTGTCTCGTAATGCCATTTTGAGCATTTTTTCGAGAATGATTTTTTGGGATTGCAATTTAAGACACCAATAGAAAATAGGGGAATTACAAGCTTATCATCTTTTCATCTGCGGAATCCATATGGTTTTACCTACATTCCGCAGTTTTTGATATGATAATCTGCGGAATGTATGTATATATACCCACATTCCGCAGATCAAATAGGTGAAGCCATCCAATCCTTAATTACGATCAATTCCAAAGTTTTGCAATTTCGCAGTTCAGCAATTCAGCAGTTTAGCCGTCGACCTTGGTTAAGGAGGTTTGCGCGACGTTCTCTTTCTCTCAGCATTCCTGAAATTGAACAGGCTAATGCCAATTCGCCATCCATTTCTCTTTATCTCAACATTTTCGCAGTTCAGCAATTTCGCAGTTCAGCAATTCAGCAGTTTTGCAGTCGACCTTGATTAAGGAGGTTTGCTCGACGTTATCTTTCTCTCAGCATTCCTGAAATTGAACAGGCTAAAGCCAATTCGCCCTCCATTTCTCTTTATCTCAACATTTTCGCGTCTTGCAGTTTTGCAGTTCAGCAATTCAGCAGATTAGCAGTTTAGCAGTCGACCTTGGTTATGGAGGTTTGCGCGACGTTCTCTTTCTCTCAGCATTCCTGAAACTGAACAGGCTAAAGCCAATTCGCCCTCCATTTCTCTTTATCTCAACATTTTCGCGATTCAGCAGTTCAGCAGTTCAGCAATTCAGCAGTTTTGCAGTTCAGCCTTTCAGCCATTCAAAAAAGGCGAAGTTGTAGTAAATACAACTCCGCCCCTATCAATTGGCTTTGCCCACACCAAACATGGTTTTCAACTGATCAAAAATTTGACCTCCCCCAGAAACGGTAATGTTTTTGATGTTTTCGGCAATCTTTTCAACATATTCCATTTCCTTCAATCGGAACAACATTTCGTTATCTTCCATCAACTTGGCAGTGTTCAACAAACTTCTGGTAGAAGCAGTTTCTTCACGCCTCATGATGACATTGGCTTGTGCTTTCTTTTCAGCCACCAAAACTTGGTTCATGATTTCTTTCATATCACCAGGTAAAATGATGTCCTTGATGCCGCATTCAAAAAGGGCAACGCCCATCATTGATGCTTTATCAGTAGCATATTTCAAGATGTAATCGGAAACAGTATTTTTATCTGCCAACAATTCATCCAAAGTATAATATCCAATGTATTCTCTCAAAGCCAATTGCATCAAGCCATAAATTTGTCTTTCGACTGCTTGAGTGTCAATCAATGCTTTTACAACATCTACAATTTGGTAAATGACGTAGAAGTTGATCCTGATTCCCGCTTTATCTTTGGTCAATAATTCCTGACCATTGACTTCCATTGGAGTCTTTCTCATATCTGCTTTGTAAACATCTACTTTTTGGTCGTTTTTCCAAAAATAATAGGTTCCTGCAGTCAATTGTTCTACAAAAGTTCCTTCTACATACAACAAACCAATTTGGTAAGTATCTACAGGAAACACCCTCAAATATCTCAACAATTCAGCTTTGCCAAACCATGATTTATTGATGTTATTTCCAACCCTCAATTCATCCAAATTGACCATCTCGTAAGTATATGGATTGCTGTCTTTCCAATAGGCATATCTTCCCGCACCAAGTGTGGTAAAATACAATCCATTTTTCAATTGAATTGCAATCTCGTTGTCTTTAACAACAATCAATTCCAATGCATCTGCAAGGGATTTGTTTTGCATTTTTATATCAAAATCCCCGGTAATTAAAAAGGGTTTGGTAATATCATAAATGACCAATTCCCTCTTCCACAACCAATAAGTGCCTTCTTTCAAGACACTTTCCAATCCACCGTTCCGGTAGACAAGGGCTCTTTCATTAGCCCTAACTTTAATTCTCTTCAACATGTCATGAAGTTTTTAAATAATTAAATAAAAAGGGAATGCTTTTGAATTTTTACAAAACAAAAAAGGAATAACAGAGTACTTTAAATTGTCCCAGACATTAATTGACCTCCTCTTTTTGCGCGCCAAAAGAATTGGACAATAAATTACCTGATACGCCTCAAATCATTCTTGTCATTGCAAGTTTTTCATTTTGCTTCACGTTGCAAGGATTTTCATCTTTCTGCTTCGTGATCAAATAGAAAAACATTCCCAAACTGGTGAACTTTTTTAAAGAGAAGTTCCAACTCTTCCTAAGAATGGATTATAAGTCCACTGCTCTACCAACTGAGCTACCCTAACCTAAATAGGAACAGGAATCGAACCTGCGACTGATGGGCTGATGTTCTAACCTCTAAACTATTTGCTCCTAAGGCAAAATGGGATTCGAACCCACGATTTCAGCGTGCATTCCACATCAAAAAGACAAGCTGTACATGAATAAGTCATCGACTTTCATGCAATGGGGCTATACAGAAACCCTCAACAAGGCTCATCCATCCGAATTTATGGAATCTCTTATGTGTATTGCTACACTTGTATTTTTTTCCGACTTTTCTTTGTCGGCTTCTTTATTTTCCTTTCCAACCTGATCAACTCATCTTTAAAAAAGTCAAATGTTTTAGTACAGTTTGAAAGGTTTCTGCCAGTCTTCAAGAGCAATATTGCTTCATTGACTTTTCCAGAATTTTCAAGTATGCTTGCACGTCTTGTAATGGCAACCAATTTTGAAAACCCGGGCTTATTTTCTCCCATTTTCAGTATGCGCTCTGCATTGGTCAAATCGCCCAACCATATCAGCAATAAACTGTAATATTTGTACGTCTCCACATAATCCGAATCTGCCAACAAAGCACATTCAAAATAATGTTTAGCCGTTTTGAAATTCTTTAAGATTTCCATTTGTAATCTACCCATAAGGCACAGTGATGGTGCATGCTCTTCGTCAAAACTCAAAGCATAATTGAGGGGCTCAAGCGCATCTTCTGCACAGAATGGGTAGTTTGACCAAGCCTTGAGAAAGTACTCATCAGCTAGTGTTGTTCCCACTTTTGTATTAATTAATAAAAATTACCTTACTGTCCTTTTGCTTTCCATTGCAAAAAGATTATTCCAACATTTCAGTTTTATTTAGAGGAAAAACCGGGCACAAATAGACTCTTCTGCCCTCATCAAAGGGCTAAATGGAAGGAGTACTAATCTTGCCAAAATCCTCACTTTCGTGTGATAGTTGCATAGGCAAATAATTTAAACTTTACAATAATTAAAAATAAATGTAGACGTCAAAGACATCAAATAATTATTCAATTACAAATCAAAAAAAAACAACTTAAATGAATGGGAAATTTTGAGATTCACCGCAGTTGTTTTTCAGACAACCGCTCTGTGATCAATAGATTGGTTATCTGATTACAAATAAATCATCCTGCTTCAGTTCCCGTGAAGACAAGCATAATTCACTCTTTATCAGTGAATTACTAATTGTAAATGGATGATATATATTGTTTCTATTCATAATCGATTGCAAATGTAATGGCTTTATTCAATTGTGCAAATAATTCCTTTATTTATTTTTATGTATTGAAAAAATACGAATAAAAAGGGGTGAATAGAAAATTGCAATTGTCTCATTACTTGAATTTCAAAAATGACAAATCGATTTAATTGATTGAAATTATTCAATCAAATCGCGTTTAATTAAAATAAAAAATAATTTTCAAATTTACTGGAAATCGATTCAATTAATCTCGAAATAATAGTGGATGTTTTTATTTTACAGTTTTGTCTTCATAAAAATCATATAAGCTATCGGGAATAACCAGATTACCGATTAAACTTTCAACAAATCATCAATAACCTGGGTTGACCAACCATCTCCAAAGGAGCTCGATGCAGACATGGTGGAACTGTGATTTCAGGATGATCAATTGCTATTCGACAAAGATGACCAAGCCCTAAACTAATTGGTACAGCACCCTCCTTAGCTTGATAGTGCAAATCATAGAAGTTTTCACACAGATAGGATTCAAAACCTGCATCTTCGTCTCCATACTGCCGTCTGAGTTCATTGCGTATTTCAGGTATGAGGATTTTCTTTTCTCCTAGAGTATTGGGTAATATCTCACTGGTTGTTCCATAATAAGTACATAAAAAAGTGTCAACAGGAACTGGAGATCGATCTACATGGAAAGAATAAACATCGGTTGGGAAAAATGCATGCTCCTCATCTCTATCATATGACTTGATGATATTCAAGATCGGGGAGGCGCCATGAGCTTCCAACAATTTCATATCACTCAAGAGCATTTCGCGCGCAAGATTCCCTTCTTCACTCAAGCAAATTTCAAAGAGGGCAGCTTCATCAATAGTTGTAATATTTTCATCTGTTTCAAACTTACTAATGATCTCAGAAAAATCCCCAACCAGCGGACGATTCCAGCAGATGGTATTGATTACTCCACGAAATGGGGTTGAAATCAAGTCATGAAAATTTGTGACAAATTGTATTTGATCTTCAGCAGGAAAAAGCTTATTCATAGCGACAAATATAAGCCTAAATTAATGGCAAAGTATCGGAAATCTTGGTTGAAATTTCTGGTGGCAATGGCCGAATTGGTCATTGATTATACGAATTATATATAAATCATGATGATATTTTGACCATTTGGCTTCTAGGAATGGTGCAAAACGAATGTATATTTGAAAAATTTTCAAAAGATTAATCATGCCACAGCAAAATAGACGCAAATTCCTTAAAAAAGCCTCTTTGGGCGGTTTACTTTTATTTGGTGCTTCAACTTCCAAAGCTGAAGAGCAACTTTTGCAAACCCCTGTTGATGAAGACATTGACAAAAAGTACACAGCTAACGATACCATTAGAATGGCTTTCATTGGTTGCGGAATCCAGGGATTTGCCAATGCAAGATCTGCAATCAAAAATGCTGGAGTTGAGGTTGCGGCTGCTTGTGACTTGTATACAGGTAGACTAGATCGCATGAAGGAAGTTTTTGGTGCGGGTATTTTCACTACAAGAGATTTTCGGGAAATTCTGAATCGAAAAGACATCGATGCCGTTTGCATTTCTACGTCTGATCACTGGCATGATCATCAGTTGAAAGCTGCTTTGGCGGCAGGTAAACCAGTTTATTGCGAAAAACCCATGATGCACCACATCGATGAAGGATTGAGTATGGTAGAGGCTGAGCGAAAATCAGGTTTACCGGTGCAAATTGGTTCACAACGTGCCAGCGGTTTGGAAACCCTGAAGGCCAAGGAATTATTGGAAAGTGGCGCCATTGGTGATTTGATTTTAGCCGACATCAGGTCTGATCGCAATTCGTCCAACGGGGCTTGGCAATATTCCATACCTACCGACGCAGGACCAGACACGGTGGATTGGGATACTTTTTTGGGCGACGCACCCAAGCGACCTTTTGATAAAACCAGGTTTTTCAGGTGGAGAAACTACGATGATTACGGCACTGGCGTTGCAGGCGACTTATTTGTACATTTGTTTACCGCCTTACACATCATCACTTCTTCCAAAGGACCTTCCAAGATATATGGCACTGGAGGTTTGCGCTTTTGGAAAGATGGGCGTGATGCGCCAGATGTTACACTTGGATTATTGGATTATGAAAAATGTGCCGCACATCCTGCATTCAATGTTCAAATGCGGGTGAACTTTGTCGACGGTTCCGGAGGTGGTTCCCACGTCAATTTGATCGGCACTGAAGGTATGATGACCATTGGATACGACGGCATCACTGTAAAAAGTAATCCTGTACAAACACAGCCTAGTTATGGCGGTTGGGATTCCTACGACACCTTTAGTGAAAAGCAACAAGCGGAGTTCAAAAAATGGTTTGAAAGCGAATATGCGGACAAAAATTATCAGATGAAAAGTCCAGCTGAAATTAAATACACCATTCCCCAAGGATTTGACACGCACAAAACCCACTGGAAAGTATTTACGGATGCAGTAAGGGGTAAGAATAAAATCGTAGAGGACACTGCTTTTGGTTTGAGGGCTGCTGCACCATCATTGGCTACTAATGTGAGTATGAAAATGGGTAAGCCTATTTTGTGGGACGGGGAAGGGATGAAATTGGTTTAGGAACGGAGATCGGAGGTCGGAGGTCGGAAAATCGGAAAATAGACAAAATGCTCTCAGGTAAAGCTGTGATTCTTCTAAATTTGCCGAAAATTATCTGCAATTAACTTTTCAATTTCGGCTGTCGTAAAATAGGTGTTTATCGTCAATTTCACTCTGTTTTCCATTTCAGCTAAAACCTTCAGTTGCTTTACCATCATGTTATTCAGAATAGTTAGAATTTTCCCACTTCTTGCATTCTGGGTAACATTTAAATTCTTCTTACTTATTTCGATTTCATTTACTTCAAGGATCATATTCGATATATTTGAGTCTTGGTTTAGCAAAAATTCATAAATTTTGTCAATGTTCAGTTCCGCCAATTTTTCGAATCTTAAATAATTATACACTGCACTTAATCCTGAATATTCCTTAAATTCTGGACCATTTTTAATGACATATTCATGGTACCAATAACTCCCCAAGTTTCCCTTAATAAATCCAATTATATAGCCAATATCCCACCCAAGTGGCTTTTCATGCAAATCCTTTCTTTTATATAAACTGACTACTGCTTTAGAAATTGAATCTTTTAAATCGCTGACCAATAATTGTTCAGTTTTAATGATTAGAGATTCATTAATGTCCATTTCCTTTGTCCAAAATCTAAACAAATCAAAAGCAACCTTCTGGAATTTATTTTCTATTGAGCTTAGATCTACATCCTTTATTTTACTCATTATTACACTTAGGTTTTGATTAAAAAAATCCGGTCCTTTCAAATTCTCCTTTTAATTGACCAAAACAAACAGTTAAATTAACATTTTTGATTTCCTTATTAATTAAAATATTACTTTAAATGTATTTGAATCCAAAATTTCTCCTTATCAATTTCTATCCAATCCATACCAACCGAGTCTGGAATGCAATCAATCATAGAAGTTCCCTTTGCGAATCTACTGAGCGCTTTTTCACCCAACTTAATAGTCATGGTATACTCATCTTGCCCTTCTTTACCAAGCCAAGCTGTTGTTTCGATCAAACGGGTATCATTTATTAGCTTTTTTGCAATCCTTCTGTGCATGATACCGTCACACCAAAATCCTCTAAATTCTTCTCGGCTAGATTTTTCAAATGTAACTCCAAGATGATATTCTAAAGTTGCACAAAAATCATTATTGAAACTTCCATTTCTTCCAATAAACTTGTGCCTCCAAACTTCAAATAAATAACAATCAGCTATCTCGTTTAAAGGATAATCGATCGGAAGATGTATTTGAATTTTTCTTGCATTATTATAATCAGAGATGAGTCCATATAAATTTTGTTCCTTTGGGTGAAATGTAAGGTCCAAACCACCACCGTTTGTCAATACACTTATATCTCCATCAGCCCCCAATAAGTCATATCCTACAAATTCAAAATCCCTTTCCAATTGAATTTGTTGGTCTTTTGAAGGATCTAAGATTACAGCAAGCAAATTGAAATAATCTACATTTTTGCACTTTTCTTTTACATAATCAATAGAATAAAAGAATGAAGATTCCACTCCTCCTTTGACCACAACATGTTCAATTTCAGTTTCGTAATCTGGCTCAAAAACTAGGGCGTTGTGGACTTCATCCAATGAAACCAATTCTTCCAACTGGGACAATCTGGACATCTTTATATAATCCTCCCAGCCCAAGGGATCAGCCTCTGAGTCATAAAAGTTCCTGGCTGTAAACCATATTTCAGTTTTTTTCCTTGACATGATTTAATTTGATGTTTAAATTAGCCAATTAAAGATAACTTAAATAAACGTGATCATAGAAAGTCTATTAAAAAAAACTAATCACGGTCAAATAAAGCTTCCAAATACTCATTTATAATTTTACTAATTTCGGAAGCTTTATCAACAATCATGAAATGGCCTCCATTTTCTATTTGTATTGCCTGGCCCTTTAATGGGATTAATTTATCATTAGAACCGTGGATCCTAAATGGTTTAAATTGATTTGACTGATTTTTCCACGTTACAATTTGAAGGAGTGCCCATTTGATAAACTTTGGATTTGTATCGTTTATGATTTGATAAAGTAGCTTTTTGTTTTTGGCCCCAAATAAATAACCTAATACAAAGCGAGGCGGTTTTATATATGCGTCAGGTGTAAGTTTCAATAAAGCTATTTTTAAGTAATCCAAGTATTTTAATGGCAATTGGTCATCTGTTTCTATACTTGATACCAAAATTAGTTTTTCTGGTTTACAAATTTTCGCCAATTCTATTGCAACAATTCCTCCAAAACTAACTCCCAAAATTCCAAACTTTTCATTTTGATTTATCTGTGAAACAAGTCTGGTGGCATAAGAAGAAAGGCTTTCGTTTCTCAAGAGCTCAATCCATTTTATTGATTTGGTTTCACAATTCAACTTTAAGTCCTTGAATACTCGTTCGTCTGCACCTAATCCACCAATTAAATATAAAATCATTTTGAATCAAAATTTAAAGCCTTTGTTCTTATTCTCCCTGTTGAAGCTAAATTTAGTTTAATTTAAGTAATTATATCAAAATAAACGAAAAGCCCTTTCTTTACTCGTAGTTCCATCTTTTATTCGAGCTGTGAAGCCAAGGCATGCCTTGGGTCAACTACCATAGTCCCAAAACATCTCACATTTCACATTTCACAAACTTTATCGTTATAAAATAAAAATGCCCAATGATTTCAATCAAAAGTCTACACACCACCTTTACTGATCAATTTCCACCTTCTACCAGAAACTTTTTGCTATTCATTTGGTTATCTTTCTTTCACTTAGCTCAAGGCATTGGCCAAACCAAAACCTTCATAGACCAACCATACATAGAAGTATTTGGATACGCCGATAGCCTAGTCACTCCAGATGAGATTTACATTTCCATCGTCCTTTCAGAAAAAGATGCAAAAGATAAAATGTCATTGGAGGAATTGGAAGGGAAAATGATCGCTTCACTGGAAGTTTTGAAAATTGATTTGGATAAAAATTTAACAACCAGTGATGTCATCAGCAATTATAAATACTACGTTTTTAAAGACAAAGAGGTGGTAAAAAGTAAGCAATTTATTTTGATGGTAAGTGATGCTTCCACATGTAGTCAGGTGTTTATTTCGCTCGAAGATTTGGGAATTGGCAACACCAAAATCATCAGGTATGACCATTCTCAAAAAGAACAAATCAAAAACACTTTAAGAGGTATAGCTGTTGCCAACGCACAGGTCAAGGCCATTGAATTGACTAAACCAATCCAACAAAGTATCGGACAGGCGATTCACATCACGGAAGTCAAACATGGTGGCGGAGAGGATATCGTTGGAAATTCACCAGGCATTAGAATCAGAGGTGTTTCTTCCATGCCACAATCCAAATACTTATACTCCAAGGTAGACTTTGAAAAAATGAAGATCGAAGCCAATGTGGAGGTAAAATTCATCCTTAAATAATGCAAATAAAAATCATTCACTTTTAAAAAGCCATGACCAACGACCAAAAACTGATTGCCGTCAAGGCGCTGCACACGCTCATTTGGGTCTTTTTTAATTTCGTACTTGGATACATCATTTATGCTATTATTCAAAACAAAATTGACGGCTATTTATGGATCGCCATTGGTCTAATTATCGTGGAAGCCTTGATTCTTTTCCGTTTTAACTATGTTTGTCCGCTCACCATCATTGCTCGTAGGTATTCTGATTCACAAAAGGATAACTTTGACATCTATCTGCCCAATTGGTTGGCAAGGAATAATAAGTTGATTTATACCATCATATTTGGGTTATCAATATTGGGACTAGTTTTCAGGGCTTTTACATCATAACTTCAATGGAGATCAATGTTCCTACACTGTGTAGGAACGCAATACCTGCGGTACAATTTCCTGCGGGAGCAATGCCTGCGGCGCAATGGAGTTCAATGTAGTTCAATAGAGTTCAATTAGGTAATTGCATTTCAAAAGACCAATGATAGGGGCTCAAAATTTTGCGCCTTTCACAAATTGTTGTGCAAGACAGTTTTGATTTCAATCCTTTGCAGAAGTAGGGACATGTGGGAGTTCAATGTCCTGCTTACAGAAGGTTGGAATTAAAAAAAAACTGAAAACTGAAAACTGAAAACTGACAGCTCATTGCTCATGGCTCGAGACAAAATATTATTCTATTAAGGCAGAAAATTTTCTGCCTCTACATTTTGAAATTTAAAAAACTCCAACTTTTATATAAAACATTTAACCTTTATATTGCAAACAAATTGATTGACTTGTATGACTGAAGAATTGCTTCTTACCAATTTTAGAAAACACATTGCCATCACAGATGCTGAATTTGATATGGTATTGAAAAAATTAATCCCAAAAAAAATCAAAAGAAAGCAGTTTTTCTTACATGAAGATCAAGTTGCCAAGGATGTTGCCTTTGTCATTTCTGGTTGTCTGAGATCCTATTCCATTGATGAAAATGGATTTGAACACATCTTACAATTTGCACCATCTGAATGGTGGATGACCGATATGTATAGTTTTGTCTCACAGCAACCCGGAAACCTCAATATAGATGCCTTGGAAGACACAGAGGTACTTTTGCTTTCCAGAAAAAATCAACTGGAATTATTTGATCATTGCCCGCCTTTGGAGCGGTATTTCAGAATTCTCACGGAAAAATCACTCGTAAGTACCAGGCAGCGACTCATCAATAACCTCAGCCTTACTGCCTTACAACGTTATCAAAATTTTTGCACCATCTACCCTACCCTCATTCACACATTGGCTCAAAAACAAATTGCTGCTTTTATTGGGGTGACGCCTCAGTTTTTAAGTAAATTGAAAAATGAACGATAGACCGGAGACGGGAAACCGGAAACGGGAAACCGGAAACCGGTGACTATGAAGTTTCATGAATTTGGTTGACACCTTTTATTCCATATTCCGTTAGATTTTGAAATGAAATGGGAGACCTTTCGGATAGTTTTAAGATTAAAAGCCAAATGATTTAGTTCACCTTTGTTTTTTATTAAATGCCCTCGGATGTAAATTCAAAGACATCATTATTAAAAATAAATTGATCTTCCAATATTAAAAACATTAAAAGCTATATATTTGATTGTATGGACTAAGCACTAGCCAGAGATTCTGCGGGATAGTTCATTAAAGTGTGTCTGAGTTAAAAAATATTTCATTGAACAGCCAGGATAGAGTTCGGATGCTTCAACTTGTAAACGCCAATCATTCTTTGTGTAGAATCTGTCAAGGCTGGCGACGCAGGAGCCATTCATTT
>JAKQLF010000064.1 GCA_029567325.1 Bacteroidota bacterium
ATTCGCTGATACAAATAGGTGTTGGAGCTTTGCCACCCCTTACGGTAATGTAAAACTCACAGTATTTTTTACTACCACAGCCATATTGGATGATATACGACACTTTGGTCACCCCTACAGGATATCTACCCGAAGCATTTGCACCCTTGCTAGTGGAGTAAGGAGAATTATTGGTGATGGTGTATTTTCCCCCACATGAACTTGAATCTACTTTCAAATCTGGTAAAATAACATTTGCATAATGGCAATCCATGGTCATTACCACGGTATCTTTAGGACATACAACCGCTGGAATATCATTATTGAGAATAATAATGGTCTGAATATATTCCCAGATGCCATCCTTTGCCCATGCACCACCAGCATTTGCTTGACACCAATCCATAACCTTCCAGGTGCGCATGAGTTTTTTGCAACTTTCGTTGACCGTATATAATTTATCAGTATGACCAACTGCGATCATGCTGCAGCCCACAATATCATAAGTAGGCTCTCCAGTTACAGAAGGGTCTGTATTTGGGTTGCAACCAACCAGAGTAATTTCTTTTTTGGGCCAGTGGATGTTTGACTCTTTAAATACACCTCCTGGCGAACCAATGTAAATCGTTTGTGTACATTTTTGAATATTCCAATATGGATCTTCTATTGTCCAGGTTCTTCTGATGTAGCCACCACCGCAGCCATTCATATGTTTTGAAACGGTAGGAGTACCAGCGCTGTGGTATCCATAAGCGTCATGATAATAGGCATTGCCAAAAGTTGACAGATCCCATAATTCTGCATCGCAAGATACAGTTGTGTCGTTTGGACAATACAGCGACCACAGGTCATTTGCCTGCAATTCATTGAATCCAACCAACATAAAAAGCCATACTAGGGGGGTAAAAAGTGTCTTCATGTCTCGATTTTTAGGACAGTAATAAAAAACATATTAAAACAAAATTACATATGTTTTTGATTATATTACAATGGAATGCGAAGTTTTTTAGAAAATTCAGGGTTACTACTGATAAATAGTGTTGGCGTTTTATTTTAATTGAATGTGCAGAATGTATCTCAAAGCCTTTCATTCATTGGGATCAGCAACCATATATCGTCTCTCTGGAAAATCAAATGATTTTTATGTTTGTCAAACATGAGATACATCACCCATCAAATCACCACCTATATTTTAAAAAATCCGAATTTGTGTCCATAAACCAATCACAATATGGTTTGCACAAATAATATAATTTATAACAAGAAGGTAGAGATATCTAATTCTGTTTGGTTTATTCATGGGATAAACATTTTTAAATCGAAAATTTAAAGCACATGAGACTACTATTTCCTACTGATTTTTCAGAGCACGCCAGAATGTCACTTGATTATGCGATTCATCTTTCTACTTTGTTAAAGGCTGAGTTGCACATCATCCATGTTTATCAAGACATCAGGCCATCCAGAAGTCTTACTTCTTTAAAAGACATATTGGAGGAAGATGCTAAAAGAGACATGCAAACTTTATTGAAATCACTACCAGATGATATAGTAAGCAGTTTATTTATCAAAACCATGGTAACCGTGGGAGATGTTGTGGACACCGTAAATGCCTACGCTCGAAAATTTGAAATTGAATTGATCATGGTTGGCACTAAAGGCACCAGCAATGCAAAGGCTGTACTTTTTGGTTCAGTGACAGCCAAACTGATTTCAAATACTACATTTCCAGTTTTGGCTATTCCTTTGAATGCCAGCAAAACTTTGGAAGCTGGACAATTATTACTGGCAGATGACAACAAAAGTATTCACGAAAGTGATGGTATCAAACTCATTAAAAAAATGAGCAGTGCATTGGATAAAAAAATAAATCTATTGCACGTAAAATCAAAAACTGATGACCTTGGAGCAGATGAAGACATGGAAATGGTCCAAATTCTTGGTCAGGATTTTGGAGAGTTAATTGTCATTGATGGAGCAGATGAAAGCATGGAAATCAGAAAATATGTTGAAAATCATGATGTTGCCCTACTTATTATGATTAAACGACAGCATTCACTTTTTGATAAAATATTTTTTAAGAGCCATGTCAAAGAGGAGTTGGGTCAAACCAATACACCTATTTTGATTATTTCGGAATAAACATATAAAATGAATAGAATTGTAAGGACAATGTTACTCATACAAAAAACTTATATCGTTGATTCTTAAGTCTTTGAAAAACTGATGAGTATAGGTTATAGAAAAAATTATCTATCAATAAGTGATGTTCAATCAGTTGACTGAGTAAGGTTTTTTGAAAAATAATATTATTTTTAAAGCACAAATTGCGCTATATTATATTACATAAATACATTTAAAACTTATAAACATGTACAATACGGAAAATATACGGAATATCATATTTATGGGTCATTCGGGAAGTGGTAAGACAAGTCTGGCAGAAACTATGTTATTTGAAGCTGGCGCCATCAGTAGAAAAGGATCTGTAGAAGAAGGAAATACTGTTTCTGATTATTCTTCAATAGAAAAAGAAAGAAGAAATTCTATATTTTCTACGTTGATGCATGTTTTATGGAGGGGCAATAAAATCAATATGATAGATACTCCGGGCTATGATGATTTTATTGGTGATGTCATTTGCTCCATGAAGGTTGCTGACACGGGTCTTTTGGTTGTTAACAGCGCCCATGGCGTTGAGGTAGGTACAGAAATTTTATGGGAATATACGCGCACATTTGCAACGCCGACTATATTGGTCATCAATCAATGTGACCATGAGCAATCAAATTTTCAACAAACGCTAGATCAGGCCACTGAAAGATTTGGTCCCACATTAATACCTTTTCAATATCCACTTAAAGAGGGATTGGGTTTTAATGCCATCATAGATGCCTTGCGAATGGTCATGTATAAGTTTCCAGAAGATGGTGGTAAGCCAGAAAAACTTCCAATTCCACCAAGTGAGCAAGCCAAAGCCATGGAAATGCATAATTTGATTGTAGAAGCTGCAGCCGAAAACGATGAAGGATTGATGGAAAAATTCTTTGAGAATGGTACGCTTACTGAAGAAGAACTGACCAAAGGTTTACGAATCGCTTTGGCAAACCAGCAAATCACACCAGTTTTTTGTTGCAGTGCGCTTCGAAATATGGGTACTGGAAGATTGATGAGTTTTATCAACGATGTAGCACCCTCGCCAGCCGATTGTGCACCAGCTAAACTTGAGGGAGGGGGAACGCTGGTTTGTAATGCTTCTGACCCTGCAACAACATTGTTTATCTATAAAACTATGACAGAACCTCAAGTTGGAATGGTGAGTTATTTCAAAGTTTTCAGTGGTACGGTGAATGCAGGGGACGATTTAATCAATACAGACCATGACCACCATGAGCGTATGAGTCAAATTTTTGTTGCGGAGGGCAAAAATAGATCGGCTGCACAGCAATTAAAAGCTGGTGACTTGGGAGTTACCGTAAAACTCAAAGATTCCCACACCAATGATACGCTTACCGTCAAAGGTAGCAAAAACGTCATCATGAAAATAAAATTTCCAGAGTCCAAAATTCGTACCGCGGTAGCACCTCCGAGCAAAAATGACATGGAAAAACTCATGAAGGCCCTCCACCAAATACAAGAGGAAGACCCTACTTTGATTATTGAG
>JAKQLF010000067.1 GCA_029567325.1 Bacteroidota bacterium
TCGGGTCAGTACAAATAATTTATTTTCAAAAAACAGCCCAAGTTTAAAAAATTATAGTAATTTTATTTGGCAAATTATTTTTGATTTATTTACAAAAAAAATGGAACTAGTCAGCTATTCGCTTTTGAATCAAAAATTAAAGACATTTTAAGTCAGACGAGGCTCATTTTTGAAGTAATAGCAGCGCTCTTTCTGAAAAAATAGCCGAAGTATCACTTAAAATGGATCATTTTTGATCAAAATTGGATATAGCTGAATAGTTACAAAAAAAACTAAAAAACAATGGAAAGTCTTGATGATCAAATTCAGTATGACAATGATTTAAAAGTTACTACTCCCTTAAAAAGGCATTTTAATGACATGGCTTATTGGGGCAAATTTTTGAGTATCATAAGCATGGCAATAATAGGTTTAGTAACACTCGCACTTATTATTGCCATGATATTTGGAGGAAGCGCAATGAGTCAATTAATGGGTTCACCATTTTCGGGCATCGGATTTGTGATTTACATGATGTTTATGATTGCCATAATGGGCTTTGCTTTTTATATCAGTTATTTGTTGTACACTTTTTCTGTTGCAACAAAAAGAGCAATCATAAGCAATAATCAAAGTGAATTGGAAGAAGGTTTTAATAACTTGAGAAAAGTTTTTAAAATCTATGGAATATTTACAGCTATAATAGCAGGGATCTACGCAATAATCATTGTATTTGCTTTGATAGGCGGAGCATTTGCTGCAATGGGCTAGATTATTGCTGCAATAATTATTGGAGCATTAATGCTTATTTGATCTTTATCCAACCAGTAATGCTGTTGGTGGTTTGCCCATTAAAGCTACTGGAGAAGTGTGCATAATTCATAAATAGCTGCTGGTCATCGTAGAGGATATAGCCATTGACTTCAATAATGGGAATACAAGAGACAATTGTTTTATTTGATATGGTGATGTCTCCAATTTTGAATTGGTCAATTTTACCCAATTCACCGCCACGGAAAATTTCATCGTCCATCTTGACAATGCAATTTTCTTGTTTCATATCGATAAAACCTTTGCTCTTGAGTTGCAAAGTATCGCTACCATAAAAATTGAAAAATTTGGACTGTCCACGTTCTTGTATTTTCAGCCCATCTTGGATAGATGATATTTTAGAAAAGGAAACTTGAGCATCACTGTTGGAAGGAGAACCATTAGTGTAATATTCTTTGAGATAAAGTGTGCCATCAGTATCTACAATTTCCATTACCAACGTATCTCCTGTATATTTGAAAGCAGTTACATTACCACATTCTGAAGAAAAACCTTTATAAAAAGTCTTTTGACCAATTTTGAGCGCAGACAGATTAATCTCATTTTCTCCCAATTCTTTATCAATTGGTTCATTTTTTTGGCATGCAAATAAGGAAGTCATCAATGCAAAAAGTAGCAAATATCTTTTCATGATTCATTATTTTCTCGTTTAGACGCATATACAATACTAAAAGGTTGGGTGTATTAGCCGTCAGCTATCAGCTATCAGCTTTCAGTGGTCAGTTTTTTTGAAACGAGCCACGAGCTTCGTGCTGCGAGAATCCACTGTGATTTTATCAACTTTCCACTTTATAAAGTCGGGCGGAAAGCATTCCACCCCTTCTATTCCTGTAAAGACGCAGGGCCCTGCGTATCCTCGTGAAAAATGTAAAGCTGCAGGAGGATTATTAATCTAAAAATGTCAACTTTTTTTAGGACGAGACAGGTTGCACCTCTGCAGAGCCTGTTTCCGCTTTCCCAGCTGAGTCAAAGATCAAAACAAAATGTAAAGCAATATCATGATTATGAAAAAAATGTAAAGCTGCAGTAGGATTATTAATCAAAAAATGTCAACTATTTTCAGGACGAGACAACCTTCAAACTTTATGAACTTTCAAACTTTATGAACTTTTCACTTTATGAACTTTCAAACTTTATGAACTTTCCACCTAAAGAAATCCTAATTGTACCGTAAATCACCTTGATTTATCTACCTTTGCGCGGTATTAAAGAAAAAAACATCAATGGGCAATGTCGTAGCGATAGTTGGAAGACCAAATGTGGGGAAGTCTACACTCTTCAACCGACTGATCGGAGAACGCAAATCAATAGTGGATGACATCAGTGGAGTCACCAGAGACCGAATCTATGGATTTTCAGATTGGAATGGCAAACACTTTTCAGTGATAGACACTGGTGGGTTTGTAAAAGGATCTGATGATATTTTTGAGGCTGCCATCAGGTCTCAGGTAACAATAGCAATTGAAGAAGCTACGGTTATAGTTTTTATGACGGATGTTACCACTGGTATTACTGACTTGGATGATGAAATCGCAGATATGCTGAGAAAGGGTGGCAAACCAGTCATCTGTGTCGTCAATAAAGTAGACAACTCTCAAAGAGATTTGCAGGCCAATGAATTTTGGGCGCTGGGTTTTGAAAACACCATATTCCTTTCTTCCATGTCAGGAAGCGGTTCTGGGGAATTATTGGATATGGTTGTGGACTTCCTTCCTGAATCAGAAGAAGAATCAACCAGTGAATTACCAAGAATTGCCATCGTAGGTCAACCAAATGTTGGAAAATCTTCTTTGACCAATGCTTTGTTGGGCGAAGAAAGAAACATTGTGACCGATATTCCGGGAACAACCAGGGATTCTATTTACATCAGATATGATAAGTTTGATAAACAGTTTTTCTTAATTGATACTGCTGGAATCAGAAAGAAGAGTAGGGTACACGAAGACCTGGAGTTTTACTCAGTCATCAGAGCCCTCAATGCAATTGAAGAGGCAGACGTTTGTATATTGATGTTGGATGCATCTCTTGGTTTGGAATCTCAAGATATGTCCATCATGTCTCTCATTCTCAAAAGGAAAAAGGGACTGGTCATTTTGGTCAACAAGTGGGACCTTATAGAAAAAGAAACAAATACTGCAAGAGATTTTGAAAAAGATCTGAAAGAACGCATTGCACCGTTTACGGATGTTCCTATTGTATTTACTTCTGTTGTTGAAAAACAAAGGATTTTCAAAGCGATGGAGATTGCACTTGAAGTTGCGGAAAACAGGGTACGTAAAGTGAAAACTTCAGAGCTCAATGATGTTTTATTACCAGAAATTGAGCGGACTGCACCGCCAGCGCATAGGGGAAGATTTATAAAAATCAAATACATCACGCAGCTGCCTTTGCATTATCCTGCTTTTGCATTTTTCTGTAATCACCCCAAACACATCAAACCTTCGTACAGGAATTTCCTTGAAAACAAGATTCGTCAAAACTGGAACTTCGCTGGTGTGCCGATTCACATATTTTTTAGAGAAAAATAATTTGCTTTTTTATGCCTTGGTTCAAAACAGATTTTGAGGGAGTTTGGGTTTTTGAGCCCCAAGTTTTCGCAGATAGCAGGGGATATTTTTTTGAATCTTTCAATGCATCAAAATTGGAGGGTACAGATATTGCCAATGCTTTTGTGCAAGACAATGAGGCCAAGTCTTCGCGTGGAGTATTGAGAGGTTTGCATTATCAAATAGGGGAAAATGCTCAGTCAAAGTTGGTTCGTGTGGTGACAGGTGAGGTCCTTGATGTAATTGTTGACATAAGACCAGAGTCCAAAACCTATGGAAAACATTTTTCTGTACTGTTGAATGAGGAAAATAAAAAGCAATTGTTCGTCCCGAAAGGATTCGCGCATGGTTATTTAGTTTTGAGAGATGATACCATTTTTGCATACAAATGTGACGCTTACTACGATAAAGCCAATGAGGGCGGAATCAAATATAATGACCCATCCTTGGGAATAGATTGGCTTTTGGAACCAGAAACTTTGTTGCTAAGCGAAAAAGATATGGAGCTTCCTCTGCTTGGCAGCCACAAACCATTTAAGACAGATTAATGGATTTAAAAATCATTTTGGTAACTGGGTCAAGTGGGCAATTGGGGCGCGAAATAAAAGATGTTTCCGCACTCTTTCCACAGTATAAATTTGTCTTTACGGATAGAAATGATTTGGATGTTGCACAGCGAGATTCTATTGAAAAAATTGTCAATATTCATCCTGATTACATCATTCATTGTGCTGCATACACCGCCGTGGATAAAGCAGAATTGGAAATCGAACTTGCCAATCAAAACAATGTGGAAGCTTGTAAACATCTGGTTGAAGCTGCTACAAAATGCCAGGCAACGCTGATTCACTATTCCTCTGACTATGTTTACCATCTTGTAAAAAAAGGTCCCTTGCTGGAAAGTGATCCAGTAAACCCTCAAAGCGTTTATGCCAAAAGTAAACAAGCTAGCGAGGAAGTAGTATCTTCCCTACATAAACACATCATTATAAGGACTTCATGGGTCTACAGTAATTATGGCAATAATTTTGTCAACACCATGTTGAGATTGGCTGAGTCCAAAAAAGAATTGACCATCGTGGGTGATCAAATTGGTAGTCCAACATATGCTGCTGATTTGGCCACTGCAACCATGAAAATTATAACAGCTCTTGACACACGCCACAACGTGGAAACAAGATATGGCATTTATAATTACAGCAATGAGGGTACTTTGACTTGGTTTGACTTCGCACAAGCTATTTTTGAGTTGAAAGATATTCCCATGGTTTTGTCAAAAACAACTACTGCTGCATATAATGCTCCAGCATCTAGACCATTATGGAGTCTGATGTCCAAGAATAAAATCAAACAAACCTTTGGTGTGGATGTACCACACTGGCGAGAAGCCTTAAAAAGGTGTTTGAATGTAAAGTGAGTGCCCTATTTTGGTTACTTTACAAAGAGTAAAATCAAAGTCAAAGCAATACCACCAATGGTGAAATAAATTCCTTTCTTAAATACAGATGAACTTGGCATAAACATCCAAAAGGAGGAGATCACAAAGAAAAACAAACCCAGTCCAAAGAAAATATTCAAATAAAAGAGTGGATCCTGACTTTTTGCCTTGTGTAAATGCGTCAATTTTTCAATCATCACCGGCATTTGCTTGGTATCGTAGCTAGCTGCACCTGTGGCTACATTGTAAGTTCCATCCTTAAAGTATGCAATATCGCCTTCTTGTTTGTCTACTTTTAGTCCTCTTATTTTGAGAGCCTCGCCCAATTTTTGAGCATCCAAACCCGCTGCAATTGTCTCCTCGTGGTGAACAACATTTTTCAGAAAGTCCGTATCTCGGAAGATCAAAATGATGCCGCTCAAAGAATAAACAGCCATCACGCCTGCAAGGAAAAATCCAAGATATCGGTGGATAATTCTCATGTAAAAACTCATTGGTTTAGTATTGTCCATAATTACAAATAGGAATGTTGATGAAATGCAAAATTAATTTGTTATTTGACTATTCAAACCAAAGAAGGTTTAAATATATTTTCAAGTTTTTTGCATTTTATTGAATGAATACTTGCAAGTGATAGATATCACAAAAAATTATTCTTCTTCATCAAAATTTACCAAACCTTTGGGTAAATCCATGATGAGGTATTTTTTCTTCATGTTTACATCCAAAATCCAATCTTCCACCAAAGGGATCATGACTTCTTTTCCGTCAGATAAAGTTACGAAAGACATGATTTGATGAGGAAATTCCTCAATTTTTTGAATAATGCCAATGTTTTGGTTTTCAGCAGTCAAAATATTGAATTGCTCAAAGGATTTCTTGATTACCTTTTTACTTATTTTGAGTTTTTCTACTTGGCTAAGATCCAAAAATACAATGGTGTTGACCAATGAAGCTGTCTCTTCGGGATTGGCAATGTCATCAAACTTAAATATGAAATCGCCTTCATCAAAATAATATTCAATAAAGTAAGGCACTTTTTGACCTTCCATTTCTAGAAAAACATGATGAATCTGATCGAATTTATTTTTGAAATTTTCATCAATACTAGCCCTAACTTCGCCATTCCTGCCGATAGCTCTACCAATTTTTCCGATTTTTATATAGGTTGGTCTTTCTTTAGACATAATTCTATTGGTTGATGATGCGCTGTGTATAGATCATTCCACTTTGCGCTTTTTGTTCCCAAGGCAATTGCGATGCCACGTTTTGAGTATTTAAGATCATAATGCGTTTCAGAATAAGGCCAACATCTTTGGCATAAAACTCCTCAGAAAGTCTCCTTTCGATGGCATTTTCCTTATCAGTTTGTGCTACTCTGATTACATCAGCATAAGTTTTACCATTGACAATCAAAGTAGTATCTATAGTTGTTACTTTATAGTTCCAATCTTTATACATTAAATAAGGGTCTCCTCCTATGAGCACTTCGATTTCATCATTAAAAAATATATTCCCATTCCACTCTGTGCCAAGGTCTGGAGGGAAAACGAGGTTGATAAATTTCAAATTATTGTCCGTGGTAACCAAGCGGTTGTTTGCCAGACTTATTGATTCAAGTCTATTGATTTCATAACCAGTTGTTGGTGACTTGCTGATCGATTTGATCCATGCAAATTCATTTGAAACTAAACTATCGCCAATTTGAAATTTTAAAAAACCAGAACTTGTATCCTTCACAGAACCACCAGTGAGGTAAATAATACTATCATAAGCGTACACCCAAGAATTACCTTGTTTAAATGGGAAATAGGACAATTTACGATCAAAGTCATCAGCGCTGATAGACTCTTTATTACAACCATAGATTGCAATAAAACCTAGAATAAACAAGAAAAGCCTCATACAACGCAATTAGCTAGATTAATTTTCATTCTTTAAAGATGAATGGATGATACCGCCACCAATCACATCATCGCCTTCATAAAAAACAGCACTTTGACCGGGAGCAATACCTTTTACATTGGCATAAAATTCTACACCGATCTCATCCAAACCTCTATTTTTAAGAACGCTCAAGGTGCCTCTATCATTGTATCTCACTTGGGTTATAGCCTCGAGACCATCTGGAATACTTTCGTATTTCATGGAATTTATACCCTTTACGGTCATTCCATTTTTGAGCAGACTCTCTATTTCACCCAATACGACCGTATTACTTTCTGGTTTGATTTCTGAAACAAACATGGGCTTGCCAAAAGCACTTCCCAATCCTTTGCGTTGACCAATGGTAAAGAATGGGTAACCCTCGTGTTCCCCTATAATATTCCCCTGCACGTCAACGAAGTGCCCACCTTTCACCCTTTCTTCCAAACCAGCAACCCTTCTTTTAAGGAAGCCACGGTAATCATTATCGGGCACAAAACAAATCTCATAACTCTCAGCCTTTTTAGAGAGTTCGGCATAGCCCCAATCAAATGCCATCTTTCTGATCTCATCTTTGGTATATCCGCCTAATGGAAAATTACTTCTCTCCAGACAATCCTGACTCAAACCCCATAAAACATAGGATTGATCTTTTCTTTCATCTTTTCCTTTTGAAATAAACTTACGGCCTTGGTGTTCTTTGATGACCGCATAATGACCAGTTGCTATAAACTCGCAATCCATGGCGTCAGCTCTTTTGAGCAATGCACTCCACTTGATGTGTGTATTGCAAAGTACACAAGGATTGGGGGTGCGACCATTGAGGTATTCATCAACAAAATTATCAATCACATAATCACCAAACTCTTCCCTGATATCGACAATAAAATGGTGGAAGCCCATATCGACTGCCACTTGCCGAGCATCATTGATAGAATCCAGACTACAACAGCCCGTTTCCTTTTTACTACCTCCACTGTTGGCATAATCCCAAGTTTTCATGGTTATACCCACTACTTCATATCCTTCTTCATGGAGCATCATCGCTGCAACTGTGCTGTCAATACCGCCACTCATTGCAACCAATACTCTTCCTTTTTTACTCATTTTTTAGTTATTCGCGGTGCAAAAATACCACTTTATCATGGGTTGATGTACAATTCTTGCAGAATGTGCAAGTAATGACAAAATTTTGACCTTATTGGTTCATGGAATGCGGCAAAGAACTGATATCTTGTAAATCAGATTATTATGTAGGACAGACTCAAAACTCAAATTTGGCACAATTCTTTCTATTACAATAATATATAATATATATCTGTAAACTGAAATTGGCAGACTATCCTTTTGTG
The DNA here is from genome assembly GCA_029567325.1 of Bacteroidota bacterium. Classification (GTDB taxonomy): domain Bacteria; phylum Bacteroidota; class Bacteroidia; order Chitinophagales; family Saprospiraceae; genus JADKBO01. The sequence goes on from JAKQLF010000067.1 coordinate 8,073, forward strand.
AAGTATTTTAAATATCTTCTGTTTGATCATAAACGGTTGATAATCCCAGGTTTAGGTAAGTTTTATCTAGACCGGCTTCCTGCTGCCGTAGCAAATGATAGGCAAGTAATTGAGCCGCCGTCTTATCACCTGCGTTTTGAAAAAGACTTCATCCAACAAAATTTTGATTCATTTTCTGATTTAAAATCATATTACCCAAACCTGCAGGAAACAGATTTTAAAAATTATGCTCGTCAAGTAATCGACCAATTGCTTTCCAGAGGCTTTGTTGCCATTGATGATCTTGGAAAGCTAAGAATGGACAATGGCGAAATCAGTTTTGATAAGAATCTGGAAACGCAAAGCATGCTTACTGCAGACCTTCCAGTGCTATCCTTAGGCAACTTAAAAACTTTCATACCATTATCTGCGTATAGGTTGGTGCAGCGTATTTCTGTACCAAGTGTTTGGTGGACTATTTTTTTACCTCTTATTTTGGTATCACTTTTGACCATTGGTCTTTTGATGGTTTATGCCAGAATGGACGATGGTCAAAAAAACAAACCTATCATTAATGACAAACCAGTTGTAGTCAATACAGATACCGTCCAGTCAGTGGATACCGTAAAGACCAACAATGAGGACAAAATACTAGATTCCTTAAATGTATTGGAAGAGGAAATACGAATCAATGACAGTCTAGCTGCGATTGTAAAAAATGGAAGTCAAAATACAGATGGTACTTATAATAAAAAGTGTATCATCATCACCGGTGCCTATAAAACCAAGAAATACAAAGATTTGATGATCCAAAAACTCAAAGATAGCAATCTCAAAGTTTATACAGAAACATCAAGCCTCGGACTCACCAGAGTGGGATTTGAATTTGAATGCGCTGAAAAAGACTTACCAAAATATTTGGATTCCATAAGAACGGCCTTCCAAGATGGTGCTTGGTACTTAATGCCAGACCTCAATAAAAAGCAAGGTTAAAACGCGTTCCTGAAAACAAAATAAAGAACGGCCATTAAAACCAATGTTACTATTAAACTGACCAAAAGGAATTTCTTTTCCTGCGACTTATCTTTTTCTTTCTGCGCTGATTTCTTTGTTGACATGTGTAACCATTTTTGAATTTACTCCAAAGAAAACCCATCGATGTCACAATTCAAAATTTTATTCTATAAATCTGTGAATAAACAAAAGTGAATATTTTGATTGAATTTAAAATCTGAGATTTGGTCAGAAACTTAAGTTTAAACCTCCTCTCATCAATATAAATTGAATGTTCTTCCAAATAGAAAATTGAATCAATTGATAGATAGATTTGATGAAATACGCACAGAAACTTCAATTTAAATATTAATTATATTTATAATTTGTATATTTGCTTACAAGGAATCCAAACAAGATTAACCATCTGATTTAACTCACAGTTGGGAATGTTGATGCTCTAGAAATTAAATCAAAAAGGATGATTGTCTTGTTTTTTACAAAAGCACAAGCTAAACTTCATACTAGTTTAGATTTCTGTGTTATTCTTGTGAAGATTTTTATGATTGGACTTTCGTCCAAATATTTGGGTTAAGTTATGAGTTATAGGGATATGGGGAAAAATTTTAGATTATTGTTTGTTTGTTTATTATTTACCTTAATGAAAATGCCAAGTGGTCTATCTCAGGCTGCAAATGTTTGGGTAGATAGTATCTTCAATACACTCACACTTGATGAAAAAATAGGCCAATTATTCATGGTAAGGGCTTACAGCAAATCAGATAATGCCGATGTTGAAGCAGTAAGAACGCAAATTTTAAAAAATAAGGTGGGAGGCATTTGCTTTTTCCAAGGATCACCAAAAAGACAAGCCGAACTGACAAACATTTACCAGAGTCTGGCGAAAACTCCATTATTGATATCGATTGACGGAGAGTGGGGCTTGGGAATGCGGTTTCCAGAAGGAGCCATCAGTTTTCCTCGACAACTTACACTTGGGGCCATTCAAGATAATAGCCTGATAGAAGAATTTGGATTTGAAGTTGCTACCGAACTCAAACGGTTGGGTATACATGTCAATTTTGCTCCGGTGGTTGACGTAAACAATAACGCCAAAAATCCTGTCATCAATGATCGTTCTTTTGGCGAAGACAAGTTTAATGTATCTGCAAAAGCCTTGGCATACATGAATGGCATGCAACAAAATGGCATCCTGGCTTGTGCAAAACATTTTCCTGGACACGGAGATACAGAAATTGATTCACATCATGATTTGCCTACGATTCACCATGATCGGGCACGCTTGGAAAACATAGAGTTTTTTCCATTCAGGACACTGAGTAACTCTGGACTAGCCTCAATGATGGTGGCGCACCTCAACTTGCCTGCTATTGACGATAGAAGCAACAGACCTACTACGCTTTCCAAATTTGCAATTACCGATATTTTGAGACAAGATTTTGGTTTTCAAGGACTTATATTTACAGATGCACTGGAAATGAAGGCTTTGACCAAACATTTTCCCGCAGGTATAGCTGAAGCGGAGGCATTTATGGCAGGCAACGATGTCTTGCTTTTGTCAGAAAATGTTGACGCGGGTATTGGTAAAATAAAGCAATATCTCAATGAGGGAAAAATCACAATTGAGATGATCAATGGAAGCGTCAAAAGAATTTTACTCGCTAAATACAAAGCTGGTTTGCAAAACAGAACCTTAATCAATACGGAGAAAGTAATTGAAGAGGTGAACAGCAATCGAGCTTATGCTTTAAAATCCAAATTGATAGAAAAGTCAATAACCCTTGTGACAGATAACAAAGATTTAGTGCCTATCAATGTCAAGCAAGGTGAAAGAATTGCAAGCTTAAGTATTGGAGATACCAAAAGAACAGCTTTTCAGGATAGACTCAACTCCTATGCTACTTTTGATCATTTCAATACCACCTCAGATATCAATGCGGGAGTCAGGGCCAGCATTTTAGGAGATTTAAAAGGTTATGAGAAAGTGATCATTGGCTTACATGGACTCAATAGATCTTACAACAAGTCATTTGGAGTATCACAAACAGCAATTTCTCTGATCAAAGAAATTGCAAAAACCAAAGAAGTTGTTTTGTGCGTATTTGGTAACCCTTATGCACTAAAGTTTTTTGAAGATATTGGTACAGTCGTCATGAGTTACGAAGACGATGATTTGTTTAGAGACATCACCGCCCAAAGCATTTTTGGTGCTATTGGGGTGGAAGGTAAATTACCGGTTACGGCATCAGAACATTTTTATGCCAATATCGGAATTACAAGGCCTCCAATCCAAAAATTTGGGTTTGCAATTCCAGAAAGGGTAGGCTTGAATGCATTTGCACTGGAAGAAATTGATGAAATAGCCAATGATCTAATGGCCGACAAATCAGCCCCGGGATGTCAAATTCTGATAGCTAAAGATGGCAAAATTGTATGGGAGAAATCATATGGACATTTTACATATAATTTTCAGGAGCCAGTTGATAATGAGACTGTTTATGACCTTGCTTCTATGACAAAAATATTGGCAACCACCATTTCAATCATGAAGTTGCAAGAACTCGGTAAGCTCAACATCAATTCGCCCATCAATAACTATTTAGCTGAAGCGGATACTTGTAATAAGTCGGGCATGGTGCTCAAGGACATGTTGGCTCATGTAGCTGGACTTTTGCCCTGGATACCTTTTTACACAGAAACTTTGACTCCTTATAAAAAACAGATGGTACCGTCTCCAAATTATTATAGTACTACCCGTCGGGATTCGTTCACCATTCCTGTGGCCAAAAAAATGTTTCTCAGGCAGGATTATAGGGACACGGTTTGGAGTAAAATATTTGGATCAAACCTTCGAGAGGGCAGAGATTATCGCTACAGCGACCTTGGTATGTACATCGCTTCAAAGATCATTGAGAATACTTCGGGTCAAAGACAAGATAAATTTGTAAATGATCAATTTTATAGTCCCATGGGCTTGCCATATTTGACTTATAATCCGTTGAGTAAAATTCCAATGGATCAGATAGCGCCTTCGGAATTGGATAATTATTGGCGATATCAAGAAGTACGTGGAAATGTACATGATATGGGGGCCGCAATGATGGGTGGTGTAAGTGGACATGCGGGATTATTTTCCAACGCAAGAGACGTTGCGGCTGTGATGCAAATGTTGCTCAATGGAGGCTCTTATGGTGGAAAAAGATACCTTAAACCGAGTACCATTTTGAGGTTTACTACCAGACATCCTCGTTCAACTAGGCGTGGTATTGGATTTGATATGAAAGAAATGGATCCTGGAAAATCTATGAATATGTCTGAGTTTGCCTCTGAATGGACTTATGGTCACACGGGTTTCACGGGCACTGCAACTTATGCTGATCCAGTTCATAACATTGTTTTTGTATTTTTGTCCAATAGAACATATCCCAATATGAATAACAATAGGTTGAATAACAAAGATTACAGGCCTAAAATTCAAAGTTGTATTTATAAAGCATTGATGAACGAAGTATGAATCTAGCTTTTACCATTGCAAAAAGATACTTGCTTGGGAAGAAATCCACCAATGCCATCAATCTCATCACCTGGATTTCCATCATTGGCATGGCCATTGGAACAGCAGCTTTGATTTTGATTCTTTCTGTATTTAATGGGTTTGAAGGTATTCTTGCCAATTTATTAAAAGCCTATAATCCTGATTTAAAAGTCAAACCTGAAAAGGGGTCTTATTTTGAGTTAACTCCCGAGTTATTATCCAAATTGAGAGGTGAAAAGGGAATTGCAAACTTCTCTGTAATCATCGAAGAAGTAGCGCTTTTTGAATATGATGGTTCGCAAGAAGCTGGATATATCAAAGGAGTTGATACAAATTATGCAAAAGTAACGGACATAGCCTCGACTATTACTACGGGCAAATATATTTTGTATGACGACATGCGAAACTATGCAGTCATTGGAAATGGTATGTTCAACAAACTATCGGTCAACAGTTCCGATGGATTTACACCCATCACCGCTTACATGCCAAGTAGAGGCTCTATAGGTCCTTTGTCATCCCAGTTTAAAGTTCAGGACATTCATCCAGGGGGAGTTTTTAGCGTAGGTGGCGAAGAAGATAGTCAATACATTATTACAGACATACAAGTAGCAGAGCAACTTTTGGGAAGGAAAAATATTGCGTCTTCTTTTGAGATAAAACTCAATCCCGAGTCCGATGAGCAAACAGTGAGAGCCGCTCTAAATGATATTTTAGGTCCAAACATCAAAATACTCAATAGATATCAACAAGATGAAACTTTTCTGCGCATTATGAATATTGAAAAGTGGATCAGCTATTTAATAGCAGTACTCACTTTGGGAATTATTGCATTTAATTTGGTAGGCAGTTTGTGGATGATTGTTCTTGACAAAAAGAAGGACATTGCAATCTTGAGATCAATGGGTTTTGAAACCAATAACATTAAAACTATTTTTAGATCTATTGGGGTTTTGGTTGGTCTGGTGGGTATGGCTTTAGGGCTCATTATTGCAGGTTTTTTGTATTTCTTGCAAAAAAATTATGATTTGGTTGCAGTTCCAGATGGTTTTCTCATTGATGCATATCCGATTGAAATGAAGGCCTCAGATTTGATTTTGGTCTTTGCCACCGTCATCAGTATTTCATTTCTTGCATCACTCTTACCTGCCGCTAGAGCTGGAAAAGTTTCTGCATTTGTCAGACAGGAATAATAAAAGTGGATGATGATCGAACGAATTTTCATTACAATTCTGGGCTTGTTTTTCCTATTAAATGCTGAAGCGCAAATTTCGGGCAAAATTCAAAATGCAAAAGGCGAGCCATTGGCCTATGTCAGCGTTTATGATTCCAGCTACAGATACAGCGCCATTTCTAATGAAAGTGGTTACTTTGATTTGAAAATTCCAGAATCGGTTCACTTAGTGTATTTTCAATTGTTGGGTTATGAAACTCAAACCATGAGTTTGGACGGAGGCAAATCTGTAAAAGAATTACTCGTTACATTAGCAGAATCTTCCTATATATTGCCTGAAATTAATGTTGGCATTTTGCGTGAGGATCCCGCTATTCCCATAATGCGAAAGGCAATCAAAAACCGGGATATAAACAGTAGAATGATTGCACAATACACATCTACAGTTTATGGAAAGGCATTGGTAAAATTGGTGGATGCTCCTGAAAAAGTGATGGGCAGACCTGTTGCAGACTTGGGTGGCATGTTGGATTCTGCCCGGCAAGGAGTGGTGTATCTTTCAGAAACAGTATCTGAGGTCAGCTTTAAAGCACCAGATAAATTCAAAGAAAAAATCATAGCAAGTAAAGTGAGTGGCGATGCTTCTGGCTTTAGTTTGAATTCATTTTCTAGGTCTAATATCAACTTTTACGACGAATCCATTGATTTTGACCGGGCTTTTATTGGACCACTCAATGATAGAGCCTTCGCATACTACAACTTCGTGTTTGTAAAGTCTTTTTTTGATGAAAAAGGTCACACAATCAATGAAATTCTCGTTGAACCGAAATCAAAATACACACCGTGTTTTACGGGTTATATATACATAGCAGAGGACATGTACAATATTCATAGTCTCGATCTTACCATTCACAAAGATGCGCTCAAATCGGTATTTCTCAATGACATAACGATCAGGCAATTGTATAAACCATTGAAAGACCGACAATGGATGATATTTAGTCAAAACCTCACATTCAACATTGGCGTTTTTGGATTTAAAGCTGCTGGGTATTCCAATTATTTGTTTTTGGAACAAAACCTTTCTCCTGGACTGACAGACCGTGATTTCAATGCGGAAACCTTATTATTTACGGATGATGCATCAGCTAAAGATTCAGTTTTTTGGGAAACCACCAGGCCTTTGCCACTGACCATTGAAGAAGTCAAAGATTATAAGCGAAAGGATAGTCTAGAAATTTATTGGAAATCAAAACCATTTTTGGATTCAATAGACATGGCTAATAATAAGTTTTCTGCATCAGATTTATTTTTTGGGTATAGAGCAAGTAAATCTGAAAAAGAAATTACTTATGGCGTCAATTCTTTGGTCAATAATTTTCATTTCAATCCAGTTGAAGGATTTAATGTGCAATTGCCTG
>JAKQLF010000076.1 GCA_029567325.1 Bacteroidota bacterium
TCTTCCTCTTCTATAGCTAGGACGTTATATCGTAAAGTACAAGTACTAAACATACCATTTCCAGTATCGGTTGCTCTCCAGACTTGTTCTATGTATTTGAGAATACCTGGTTCTGGGCATTCATCTACCGATGGGAGACCCTGTTTGGACCAAACAAAACCGGTACATTCTGTGACTTCTATATCCAACGAATCTGGATGAATATCTGTTAAGTCAAAGCAATAAATGTCCAGCGTGTCTGTTGGACATTCTATGATAGGAGCAGATTTGTCTTCGATCCTTAATGAACCCCAACAAGAGTTACCGCTACCGTCCAAGACAGTAACTTCGACAGTTTTGCCTAGGAAACTTCGATCAAGAGTAATGGTATCTGCAAATCCAAATATGGTTGTACCATATTTTACTTTTACTTGATAGTCATCAACTGGGCAGCCTGGGGTAGCTTTCATCATGGTGGAAGCAGTAATGGTTACCCTGCAAGAATCTAAGGGGTCAATAGAAGTATTGACCTTGTCGACGCAGGCCATCTGACATTGTCCCGACAAACCGGTCGAGAAGGTCACATGTACCAACATCACCAGCAAGAAGCTGAAGATCCGATAGAATGTAGAAAATGTTTTCATTTTTTGATCCATTTTGAGTTGTATTTAAAAGAAATAGTTTACGTACTCGTTACCTCGCACAGCAATGCCGTACTTGGTGTGGATCTATTAAAATTCAGAAAGGCTAGGTTTGTTAATTCACTTTTTAGCGCATCATAAATGCTTATTTAAGTGAACTCAAAAACAAATGTAATATTTTTGTAATATGTAATATACTTTTTATCAACTTATTTTAAATAATTATTTTCTGTAATATGTTATTGTAAGGTTTTCAATGCCCTTTCGGAAACCGGAAACCGGTTCCGATAGCTATCAGAAGGAGATTGGGAAAAAGCAAAGGTTTTTGAAAAGTCTATTCTTAGTTGGTCTAAGATTTATGGCATTTCAAAGCCCTTAGAAGGAATAGATTATAGAAATTTTTCTGCAAATAGTGTAAACTATGACTTTATAAACTTTAAGAACTTTCAAACTTTATAAAGTGGCCAAAGAAAAAGCCCCCCTCCAATTGCTTGAAGAGAGGCCATCCCAAAAACCGATTTATTTTGATATTGTTATATCTCTTATAATGGATAATTTTCTTTTGATTAGTCTAAATTAGAACTCTAAAATCCAACTTTTTCTAATCATCAAGAGGGAATACCCTTATTTTGATGTAAATATAGCACATAATTATTTATAATACCTTCATATTTACCCTTAAAACTTTACAAAATTAAGCATTTTATATATTAAAAATAAAAATATTCAATCACATTAAGATGAATAAGTTGAATTTCAACCTTATCCTCACCAATCAAACATCCTCATCATTTAATAAAACAATCTGATTTCAGATAGCTGCTGTTGACCATACGCCATTGACCAACCTTGCAATATTGAGTGGATTGTCATTCTGTAAAGCAACTGGAAGCACCTCATCTGGAAAGCTTTGATAACAAACCGGCCTTACCCATCTCAAAATGGAATCTTGACCTACCGAAGTAAATCTACCATCAGTTGTAGAAGGGAATGGTCCACCATGCACCATAGAATGGCAAACTTCTACACCTGTAGGTACACCATTGATGATGACTCTACCGCTTTTGTGAATCATTTTGGCAACTGCCAATTTTTGTACATCATGCCTTTCAGGTTCAATAAAGATGCTAGATGTAAGTTGGCCTTCTAGATGTTCGTAAACTGCCAATAAATCTTCTAAGTCGTCACACTCTACGATTAGTGAATAGGGACCAAATATTTCTTGATGCAATTTTTTATTCTCTGCAAAAGTAGCGCTACTAGTTTTAGCGATCAACCCAATACCAGGTTCATCTGCTTCTACACTTCTAGCTACCACTTCCACACCATTTTGATCTAGAGCAGTTTGATAATTTTGTACGTATGATTTTGCTATGCCGGGGTGCAACATTTTACCGATGATGCCCACTTTGGAAATAGCCGTCCCCAATTGATGTGCAGCCTTATCCAAAACAGGGCCCTTCAAACCAAATATGAGTCCATGATTGGTACAAAATTGACCAACACCCAAGGTGATTGCTCCAGCTAATTGATTGATTTTTTGTTCTAATGATTCATCATAATTTTCATGCAGAATCAAAACTGGATTTATGCTTCCCATTTCTGAAAACACCGGGATAGGTTCTGCCCTCTCTTGTGCATATTTGATCAATGCCATACCTCCTCCAAAGGATCCTGTAAATCCAACACCTTTTACATTTGGATGTTGTACCAATGCTTTTCCAGCGCTGAAATCTGTTTCCTCAATGTGGATAAATATGTCTTCGCTAAGTCCTTCACTTACCAATGCTTTAGTGATCGCCGAAGCTACCAACCTAGATGTTTCTAAATGTGCAGGGTGCGCTTTTAAAAGTACCGTACAACCCGCAGCCAAAGCTGATGCCGTATCTCCACCAGCAGTAGAATAGGCAAATGGAAAGTTGCTTGCTCCAAATACAACAATAGGACCTATCGGCTGATTTACTTTTCTGATGTCTACTTTCGGCAAAGGTTGACGGTCAGGAATGGCTGTATCAATGCAGGCGTTTGCCCAGTAACCATCTGTAATGTGTTTACCATAGGCACGCAACTGATTGCACGTTCTTCCCCTTTCTCCAGTCAATCGCGCTTGTGGTAAATTGGTTTCCTCCATGGCAGTTTGTATCAAAACATCTCCCAGTGCTTCAATTTCTCTAGCTATTGCTACCAAAAGGTTTTCCCTTTGTTTGTAAGTTGTCTCTCTATAGCCAACCCACGCTTGATGTGACTTCACACATGCTTCATTAATTAAATTACTCATTGTATTATTTTTTTGACTGACGAAAACTGATATTATTTCAAAACCAGGTCAGCAAATAGTTAAATTATTTCAATTTCACGCGCAATAAATAGTCATCTGCAGTCATATACAAATACTTTTCATCATCATCAAAAGCACAATTGGAAGTAGCTCTTCCAGTGAGAATAGTTCCAAGGTGTTTGCCCATTGGATCTATAATCACAACACCCCCAGGTCCTGTAGCAAATAAATTACCACTACTGTGCACTTTCATGCCATCTGGCAAACCTCTTACTTTTCTGCCTAGTTCAGTAAAATTAGCGAGCTCTTTAGAACTTGTGACTTTAAAATTAGCATCCAAAGAATATTCCATCCAAATCGCTTTGGAAGGATCACTACTTGCAACGTACAATTTTGATTCGTCCATTGATAAAGCTATGCCATTTGGTCTACTTACTTTATCATCAATCAACTCTACTTGCCCACCAGGTTTTTTCATGTAAATACCATTAAATGGAGTTTCCTTTTTAGGATCATTCTGTTGCTTTACCAAACCATAAGGAGGATCTGTAAAAAATAATGTTCCATTTTTAGATACGATTACATCATTGGGGCTTGAAAACTTCATCCCATCATATTTCTCAGCCAAGTTGATGAATTTTGGCTTTGGAGATTTAAGGGGTGCATCCATTTGTGCAATTGCACGGTTGCCATGTTGCGCCAAAATCAATTTCCTATCTCTAGATAAGGTAAGTCCGTTGGAGCCCATTTCACCACCTCTTGGAATAGTATCTGTATAACCTGAAGGTTTTAAATATACAGAAATACTATCAGCCTCCGTCCATTTATAAACCGTATTTTCCGGAACATCAGAAAAGATTACTCCATTAATTTCTTTAACCCAAAGTGGACCTTCAGACCAATTAAAACCAGTGGCTAGAATTTGGATAGGGCTATCAGCATCAATAAGTTTGAGCAAACTATTATCCAAAACTTCTATTGATCCAGTCGTTTGATATGTTTTACTAACTTTTGATTCCATACTACTCGCTTTTTGAGCTTGAGTTTTACATGATAAAAAAGTAGCAAGATAAAATAGTGAGGCAATTGCGATTTGATTTCTGGTCATTTATTTTGAATTAATCATTTAATAATAGGCTACAGAGTGCAAAATCGGTGTTTAATCTAGTGGCTTTTTTTCCACGATATTGACCAATGTGCCAATTCCTTCAATTGTAATTTTTACTTTATCATCGACTTCCAGTGTAAAATCTGAAGTTGGAACAATACCTGTACCAGTCATGATAAAACATCCGTGCGGAAAACTGGCTTCTCTGCAAACAAATCCTACCAATTCAGTTAGGCTTCTTTTCATTTGATTGAGTTGAACCTCTCCAAAAAACACAACAGCACCTGCTCTGACTATTTCCAAAGAAATTTTTGTCTCAAGCGAAATTGGTTCATCCAATACCAATACTCCCGGTCCCAAAGCTGCACATCGATCATAAGTTTTTGCTTGAGGCAGGTAAAGTGGATTTTCTCCCTCAATACTTCTGCTACTCATGTCGTTACCGATTGTGTATCCTACGATCTGTGCATTTTTGTTAACGCACAAAGTAAGTTCTGGTTCAGGTACATCCCAAGTAGAATCTCTTCTGATCCTTATTTTTTCTCCCGGACCTACAACTCTCGATGGAGTTGCTTTAAAAAACACTTCTGGTCTTTCGGCAACGTATACTTTACCATAAAAATCAGCTCCTCCAGAATCTTTTGATTCTTCTTGACGACCAACTTTACTTTTCAGATACGTTACCCCACATGCCCAAACTTCTTGTGAAACAATCGGTTTAATTGCATCATCCAACGAAAAATCAACGCTTTTTCCCTTCGCAATAACATCTTGGAGTACCGGATATAAATTTTCGTTGATAAGCCCATCCCAGTCCTGGCTTTCGCAATCGTAAAATTTTCCACCTTCCTCAACAATGATGGTGTGATTGGTTCTATATAATATCATTTTCAATTATTTTATTAAACAATAATAGTTGTTGTAAGGCTAATAATATTTAATGTAAATCTCTTGAAACTTCTGAACCCGAACCTCCAATCAAGAAGTCCAAATCTGCTCCTAGGTGTGCTTGTTCAACATGGTCTATGTACATTTTTACATAACCTCGATCAGCTTGCGGCTTTGGTGCAACCCAATTTGCCTTTCGCTGGGCCAATTCTTCATCAGATACCAGCAATTCAAGTTTGCGTGCTTCAACATCCAAAGTTATAAAATCACCACTTTGTACCAAAGCCAGTGTGCCACCAATGGATGATTCAGGCGAAACGTGTAGAACAACGGTACCTGCCGCAGTTCCACTCATCCTACCATCAGAAATTCGTACCATATCGCGCACTCCTTTTTTGAGTAATTTTTCAGGTAAATCGACATTGCCTACCTCAGGCATCCCAGGGTAACCCACAGGTCCGACTCCTTTCAAAACGATGACACTATTTTCATCTATGTCAAGATCCTCATCATCTATTCGGTGATGATAGTCTTCGATAGATTCAAATACAACGGCTTTACCAGTATGCTTCATCAAAGAAGGACTAGCAGCGCTTGGTTTGATGATGGCACCATCAGCACACAAATTACCTTTCAGTACAGCAATTCCTGCAGCTTCCTTCAACGGTTTGCTGAGAGGCGTGATGACCTCTTCGTTATAGTTTGGTGATTTTTTATTATTTTCAGAAATGGTTTTTCCATTCACGGTGATGCAACCCCCATGTAAATGTTCAGCCATTTCACGAATGACAACTGGCAAACCACCCGCATAATAAAAGTCTTCCATTAAGAATTTGCCCGAAGGTTTCAAATTTACCAAAAGTGGAATTTGACTACCCAAAGTATCAAATTCACTCAATTCCAATTCTACTCCAATTCTTCGAGCGATTGCTGTAAGGTGTATGATAAAATTGGTAGAACCACCCACTGCGGCATTGAGCTTAATGGCATTTTCAAATGCTTCACGAGTCAATATTTTTGATAAGGTAAGATCTTCTCTTACCATTTCTACAATGCGCCTCCCTGAAAGTTGAGCCATTACCTTTTTACGGGCATCCACAGCAGGTATTGCAGCAGCACCAGGCAAAGTAAGTCCTAAAGATTCAACCATACACGCCATGGTAGAAGCTGTACCCATGGTCATACAGTGACCTTGGCTGCGAGCTACTCCGATTTCCATTTCCAGAATATCTTCTTCTGTGTAATTTTCTACGGCTTGTTTTTCCTTAATCAGCCAATTGAATGAACCAGAACCAACGCATTCGCCTCGGAATCTACCATTGAGCATTGGACCACCAGGTACGACTATCGTAGGCAAGTCAACGCTACACGCTCCCATAACTGTAGATGGAGTAGTTTTGTCACAACCGGTCAAAAGGACGATACCATCTAGTGGATTGGCTCTGATGGATTCTTCTGTATCCATACTAGCCAAATTGCGAAACAACATGGTGCTGGGCTTCATGATGGTCTCACCCAAAGACATTACCGGGAATTCAAGTGGAAAGCCACCCGCTTCAATAACTCCCTTTTTTACAATTTCTGCAAAATCTCGTAAATGCCCGTTACAGGGAGTCAACTCAGACCAAGTATTACAAATCCCGATTACCGGTTTGCCCTGAAAATAATCATCTGGGTAACCTTGATTTCTCAACCATGACCTGTGCACAAAACCCATCTTATCAGATTTGCCAAACCACTCGTAGCTCCTCAGTTTTTTCTCTTTATCCATAAAATTACAAACTTCAACGATTATCTATTTTCCAATGATACAAAAGGAAATATGGATTGTCCTTTTATTTTTTGACAACAAGATAGAGAACAAATCTTTTTATGTTTTGCATCATACCAAGGTTATCTAATTGTAAAAGTAACAATTTGGTAGAATTGTCTTAAAAGACCCCGACTTTTTTTACAAAATTTATCAACTCGGTTGAAAAAGTGTTTTAAAATCCAAAACACCAAAATTATTGAATTGTTATCACGAAAACCGATACCTGATCACTGATAACAATTCACTTCAAATTCTTTACAATTTAACTTCAAGTCTGGTCTAGGTGTATTGAGCTAAAGCCCATATTGAGGTGGAATTCATTTACCACAGGCTGAAGCCGGTGGTAAATGATAAAGGAAGACTTTCTTTAGCCGAGAGCAGAAAGCTGACCGCTGAAGACTGACCCCCGAGAGCTGACCATTTATATACTTTAACATTTGACCTCAATTTTGGCCGATGACATATTGGGCTAAAGCCCACAGTGGGGTGCGGTTTATTACCACAGGCTTAAGCCAGTGGTAAATGATAAAGAAAGACTTTCTTTAGCCGAGAGCTGACCGCTGACTGCTGAGAGCTGACCGCTGAGAGCTGATCACTCTTTTCCTTCTTGACAAAACCATCACATTCACAAATAAAAAAATAATTACCTTTGATCGCTCATAAAAAGTGGCATATTGACCACAGAAAATGTGACGCACGATAACCTTTGGCCTACCAAAGCAAACAAAAACAAAGTGAAAGCGAAAAAATCATACGGTCAACACTTTCTGACCAATGAGCAAACTTCCAAAAAGATCGCCTATAGCCTTCTGAGAAAAGATGGCAATACAAAGGTGTTGGAAGTAGGGCCTGGCAAGGGCATGCTTACCAAATACCTCATAGAGCAAAACTTAGACCTCAAGGTTGTAGAAGCGGATAATGACATGGTTGTATACCTCAGTAATCACTACCCTAAATTGATCCCCAATATCATTGAAATGGATTTCATCAAGGCCAATATGCACAAGGTTTTTGATGACGCCCAATTCTACATCATCGGTAATTTTCCATATAACATATCATCTCAGATAGTTTTTAAAGCCATCAATGCCAAAGAGTTGGTGCCAGAAATGGTGGGCATGTTCCAGAAAGAAATGGCTGAGCGCATCATTGCTAAACCAGGCAGTAAAATTTATGGAGTAATCAGTGTTTTGACGCAAGCACATTACGACGGAGAAATGTTATACAGGATACCTCCTGGTGCATTTAATCCGCCACCAAAAGTGGATTCTGCAGTCATCAGGTTGATCAGAAAAGAAAAATATACCTTAGATTGCAATGAAAAGCTGTTTAGAACTGTTGTAAAAATGGCATTCAACAGCCGGCGCAAAATGATGAGAAATACGCTGAAAGCACTGGTCGAAGATCCATCTGTTTTGGCGGGTGATTTTTTCAACCTTAGACCAGAGCAAGTTTCAGTGCAACAATTTGTTGAACTTACTAATGAATTAGAAAAATACGTAATAAAATGAGTTTGGAAACAAAATTAATGGAGGACCTCAAAGTGGCCATGAAATCAAAAGATCAGGCGGCTTTAAGAGGGATCAGAGCCATAAAATCTGCCATACTTTTATTTAAAACAGATGGTAGCGGCAATGTCTTGGATGAAGCAGCAGAGATCAAGTTAGTGCAAAAACTGGTCAAACAAAGACAAGATTCTTTGGCTATCTATATTGAACAAAATAGAGAAGATCTTGCAAAAGTTGAGCAGGAAGAAATTGGCATACTTATGAATTATTTACCCGAACAACTTTCTGAAGAAAAATTGGAGGGTATCATAGCTGAAATCATACAGGAATCTGGCGCTACATCAGTCAAAGACATGGGCAAAGTGATGGGTCTTGCCAATCAAAAGCTTTCAGGTAAAGCAGATGGTAAAACCATTTCAGCCATTGTGAAAAAATTATTAGCTTAGATTAATCATAAAATTTATTGCTGTTGCATCAAAAAAGGAAAGGTCAATTCAGAGAAATCATAATCATATTGGCCCTTCCTTTTTTGTTGAATTTGCTTTTTCCTAATCATTCTCTCATTGCTCAAAAATATGTGGTAAAGTATGAAATGCCACAAGAATCATATATTATCCTAGAGCAAAGTCTAAAGAATCAAACGAGATACGATTCTATTCAAATCAATCAAAACATTAGCAAATTATCCAAATCACTACCTGAAGAAGGTTATATCTATCATCATCCTGATTCCATAAGATTTGTAAATGATACATGTTTTATATCCTGGTATATTGGTCCAAAATTTACTTTTGTTTTTGAATTAGCAGAAGAAGATAAAAAGTGGGTAGAATCCGCTGGCTTGAGCAATATGAGGACTTCTCATATCTTCACTGATACCACATCACAACAATTCTATACCAAAAAAATAGTTACCCACTTCACCAATCACGGCTATCCATTTGCAAAAGCACAACTCATAAACTCATTGGGCGACTCCATGAAATACATCATCAAACTGGACTTGGAGAGCGGGCCTTATGTAGTATTTAATGAGATCCTATTTTCGGACAGTGTCAAAATAAGCAATTCCTATTTGTATCAAACTTTGGGCATCAAAAAAGAAATGCCATACAACGCTCATTTAGTACAAGACATTTCTCAAAAAATTCGCAACCTATCCTTTCTCACTTTGCAAAGCCCTCCCAAATTGAGTTTTTTGGCTGATAGAGCTACAGTTTTTTTACCCTTACAAAATAGGAAGGCTTCAAAGTTTGATTTCATCATTGGAGTATTACCCAATACAGTTGGCCAGAAAAGAACTTTTACAATCAACGGCGAATTTTTGGGGGATTTTACCAATAGATTTGGTCGGGGTGAACGCTTGACCTTGACCTTTAAAAGATTATCACTTGAGGACCAATTCCTGAAATCAACCGTCTCAGTACCATTCCTGCTTTCAAGTCCATTTGGTGTAGATGGAGACTTTGAAATAAAAAGAAATAGAAACATCAGTTTGGATGTTTTGGCCAATTTTGGCGCTCGATACACCATCAACACAACCAATCAGATCCGCGCTTTTTGGACACATAAATCCAGCAATCTGATTAACCCAGATTTGGATCTTATACTCAATACTGGTAGATTACCCACCAATTTAGATGTCCGTTTCCGAGGTGGTGGATTTGAATATGCTTATAATAAATTGGACTATATATTCAACCCAAAGAAAGGATGGTATTCTAGATTCAATGGCACCATCGGTTTGAGATCCATCGTACAAAATCAGGAAATTTTACAGCTCAATAATGAAAGAGTGGATTTTAGCAATGCCTATGATACCATCAAATCTTCCAACATCCAATTCAATTTGGAAGCGGAATTGGATTATTACTATCCCATCAGTGACTTGGGTACCCTCAGAAATAAAATAACTTTTGCCAGCAGATACAATGATGGTAAAATCATTCAAAATGAATTGTACAGAATTGGAGGCAACAGGCTGTTGAGAGGATTTAACGAACTCAGTTTTTTGTCAGATTTGTATTTTGTTTATACTACAGAATTCAGATTGATCCTGGATCAGAATTCTTATTTGAATTTACCGTTTATCGATCTTGCCATGTTTAGAAATAGAAATATTGTGACAGAAAGTGACTTTGTGCAGGCCTACGGAATTGGTATCGGCATGAATTTTTCAACCAAAGCCGGTATTTTCAACCTTTCATTTGCGGCTGGAAATTATAATAAAACGGGTTTTGATTTTGCAAATACCAAATTGCATTTTGGTTATCTCAATTTATTCTAATAAAAATCAAGGCCAAGATCAATAATTGTGTCAAAAGAATGAAACCCTTGGAATGAGGGAACATTAGGGTTAATAGTTTGTTAAATAAATAACATTCAAATGAAAGAGAAGTTTTATATTCGTTTCTCCAAAAAAATATACTGGATTGAAGAAGTTATCAGGCATCATTTTATTCTTACTTTTTTGCTTATCCATTCAAGCACAAGAGAGGCAAATTGATGTCATTCAATTTACCGGTAAAGTAGTCACAGAAGATCCAGACGGCAACGTCATAGGACTACCCTATACCAATGTTGCAATCGAAGGAACTACCAGAGGTGTTGTGACAGAATACGATGGTTATTTTTCATTTGTTGCAAGGAAGGGGGAAAAGGTGGTATTTTCAAGGATAGGATTCAAAACGGTAGAATACGTCATTCCCGACACCTTAAAAAGTGACCTTTACAGTATGATTCAAATCCTATCACAAGACAATATTTTACTTCCAGAAATTGTCATTTATCCATGGCCAAGCAGAGAACATTTCAAACAAGACCTATTAGCCATGGACATTTCAGATGATTTGAGAGACCAGGCACGAAAAAACCTAGCAGCAGAAGTTTTACAAGAAATGAGATACGCTGTACCGGCCGATGGTCGCGAAGCTGCTTCGCTCGTTTTCAAACAAACTGCAAACGAAGCAGTGTATGCGGGACAGTACAAACCCCAGCGTATTTTTGATGTATTTGCCTGGAAGCAATTTATAGAAGCCTGGAAACGAGGTGATTTCAAGAAAAAGAAGAAAAAAGAAAGCAATTTTTAATTAGCTTTTTAAGCACCTTGCCGCAATTTTGTTGGCTTATTTTCCAATCAAAAATTTGTTTAAACTAAACACACATGTATCTTTGAGTAATTATTTTACTCAAAAACATGATTGAGACCCTTATATCTTCAAAGACTAGGATCAAATTGCTGTTTAAGTTTTTTCTAAACACCAATACCACTGCTTACTTGCGAAGCTTGGAGTCGGAGTTTGGGGACTCAACAAATAGCATTCGGATCGAACTCAATCGCTTGGAGAAAGCTGGAATGTTACAATCATTCAGCGAGGGAAATAAAAAAGTATTTCAAGCAAATACCACTCACCCACTTTTTAAAGAAATACACAACATTGTCATCAAACATCTTGGTTTTGATACCATCATCGACAAGGTCGTTGGTAATTTGGGCAATGTGCGTCAGGTTTTTGTGACGGGAGCCCTTGCGAAAGGTATGGATAGTCCAGTTATAGATCTGCTGATGGTAGGTGATATCAACAAAGAATACTTGATGTTGCTCATAGAAAAGGCAGAATCCCTCATTTCTAGGAAAATAAGATATGTTGTTTATAATGCCGAAGAAATGAAGGCTCTTGATTGGTCACTTTTTGAGGTAGAACCTTTACTTATCTGGAATCATGAGTCATAATTCTGCACAGACATATACGGCGGGTGCAGCAGGATGGTATGCCATTTACACTCGATATAAGTGCGAAAAGCAAGTTGTCAAGGATTTGATGTCCAAGGGCATACATGCATACTTGCCCCTCATGGAAAGGGTAAAAAGATACACTAGAAAAATAAGAAGATATCAGGTGCCGCTCATCAATTGTTATGTTTTTGTAAAAATAGAGGAACAAGACAAGGTCAAAGTTTTAGAGACAGAAAATGTATCTAGGTTTATCAAACCTGGGACAAAGTTGGTCACCATTCCTGATGAAGAAATCAATACGCTCAAACGCATCGTCGGTGACGAAACTTTGGACGTGGAGGTACAAGATTTTAAAGGTCAGGTAGGTGATTTTGTTGAGATCATCAGCGGATCTCTTGCAGGTTTGAAAGGCACTTTGGTCAGCGAATTAAATAAAAATACGGTCATTATTGGGCTGGAAAATTTGGGTTATCAGTTTCACGTTAATGTGGATGTGAAAATGGTAAAAAGGACTTCAAAGTAGACTTATCTACTTCATTGTCAACATTTTATGTGGTGAGTCTTTGCGACACATCAACGGCGAAGCCATTCGCGAACTCAGTTTATAAAGTTGAAAGTAGAAAGTTCATAAAGTTTTTTTCTCTGGTGGCGAGACTTTATTCTCTACCAACACCATGCAGAATTGCATAATCGCGAAACTGCTGAGATAAAGACAATGGAGGGCGAATTGGCTTCAGCCTGTTCAATTGCGGTAATGTTGAGAGAAAGAGAATCAAGGGCGAATAGGCTTCAGCTTGTTCAATTACGGCAATGCTAAGATAAAGAGAATGGAGGGCGAATTGGCTTCAGCGTGTTCAATTGCGGCAATGCTGAGAAAAAGAGCATGGAAGGCGAATAGGCTTTAGCCTGTTCAATTGCGGCAATGCTGAGATAATGAGCACGCCGAGCAAACCTCCTTCCACAAGTTCGACCGCGAAACAGCTGAACTGAGGAATTACAAAAAATAAACGCATAAACAAATAAACAAACGTGGCTCATGGCTCGCAGCTCGAGGCTCGAGACTCGAAGCTTCTTTTTAAAGCAAATACGGATTATATATGTTAAAAATTGCAGTAGTTGGCACAGGATATGTAGGATTGGTTTCCGGTACCTGCTTTGCCGAAACAGGAAACCACGTCACTTGTGTTGACATCGATGAGAAGAAAATTGCAAAACTCAACAATGGTGAAGTACCAATTTATGAGCCAGGATTAGACGTTTTATTCGAGCGCAATACCAAACAAGGTAGATTGGAATTCACAACCGATTTGGCAAAAGGCATCAAGGACGCAAAAATCATTTTTCTGGCGCTTCCTACTCCTCCTGGTGCAGATGGTTCTGCCGACCTCAAGTACATTTTGAAAGTTGCAGAAGATCTTTCCAATATCATTACAGACTACAAAGTAATTGTCGATAAAAGTACTGTACCTGTTGGCACTGCTGAAAAAGTAGCTGCTATTTTGGCTAAAAAATTAGATAAATCTTTGTACGATGTAGTATCAAATCCTGAGTTTTTACGCGAAGGTGTTGCCGTTGATGACTTCCTCAAACCAGACAGAGTGGTAGTAGGTGCAGATTCAGACAGAGCCAAAGATTTGATGCTCAAATTGTATGAACCATTCGTAAGACAAGGAAATCCCATTTACGTAATGGATATCAGAAGCGCAGAAATGACCAAATATGCTGCCAATTCATACCTCGCAGCAAGGATCAGCTTTATGAATGAAATTGCAAACTTGTGCGAAAAATTGGGTGCTGATGTAGATCAAGTAAGAAAAGGCATGGGTTCAGATTCTCGTATTGGCAAGCGATTTTTATTCCCGGGTGTTGGATATGGTGGAAGTTGTTTTCCAAAAGACGTCCAGGCTTTAGCAAAATCGGCGGCTGACCACGACTATGATTTTAAGATCTTGAGCGCTGTGATGAAAGTCAACGACTTACAAAAAGAAGTCATATTCAATAAGTTGAATGATTATTTTGATGGAGACTTACAAGGTAAAACCATTGCTTTTTGGGGATTGGCATTCAAACCAGAAACAGACGATATCAGAGAAGCACCGGCCATTACCATCGCTTCAAGACTGCTCAATAGGGGAGCAAAAATTCAGGCATTTGATCCAGAAGCTATGGAAAACTTCAGAGAACAAGTTACGGACGAAATTCAATATTGCGCCAATCAGTACGATGCTTTGAAAGGTGCAGATGCCTTGGCAATCCTTACAGAGTGGAGCGTGTTCAGAAGTCCTGATTATGATAAAATGCATGCGTTGATGAATGGCAAAGCCATTTTTGACGGTAGAAATGTTTATAGTGTCCAGGAAATGAAAGATTTAGGGTTTGAATATTTCAGTATTGGAAGACCATAGTTATATTTAAAGGATGAATGACGTTCTTCTAAATAAAATTGCAATAATTGAAAACTGCATTAAACGTATTAAGGAAGTTTACCTACCAACCGATTTTAAAGAAGATCTTACTAAACAAGATTCAGTAATTTTAAATTTAGAAAGATTGACTCAAGCAAGTATAGATGCTGGGTCGGTTATAGTTAAAGAAAACAACTTGGGCATTCCTCAATCAAATAGAGAAGTCTTTCAAAAATTGGAAGAAAAGAATTTCATTGATGCATCACTTTCCATTTCACTCCAAAAAATGGTAGGATTTAGGAATATAGCAGTCCACGATTATCAAAAATTAAATATTGAGATTATTGAGGCAATTGTATCAAATCATCTTGGAGATATTGAACTTTTGTAAAATATTTATTTGATTATTGTAACGAGAAGAATGCTTGAAATGGTTAACACTGAGCAAATTGATAAAATTTTAAATACTCTGAAGTTGTTAATCCCTGGGATTGAACTCATATACCTTTTTGGTAGTATGGCGGATGAAAGTAACAATCCAGATAGTGACATCGACCTAGCATTTTTATCTTCAGAAAAAATTTCAAACGTTCAAAGATTCGATGTCCAAGAAAAACTGGCGTCCATACTCAACAAAAATGTAGACTTGGTCGACGTTAAAACGGCAAGCACCGTCATGAATTTCCAAATTGTGTCTAAAGGAATAAAATTATATTCCAAAAACGAAAAGAAAAAAGCCGATTTTGAATTGTCTGCAATGGGTCAATATTATGATTATAAAATAACCATGCAACCCATTTTTGATCAAATACTTAGAAGGGGCAAAGTTTATGACAACAACTAAATGGATATCAAGGAGCTCATATATCAAGGAGAAAATTCTGGAGTAGAATTTAAACAATCGGATGTAAGACCTGAATCCGTTGCCAAGGAAATTGTAGCTTTTTTGAATGCTATTGGCGGAAATATTTTGATCGGGGTAAATGACGATGGCTATATTTCTGGCATAGACAAAGGTTCAAGAAACTGGGAAGAATGGGTAATGAACATCTGTAGAGATCATGTGAACCCACCAGTTTCTGACGTAAAAGTATTATTTCATAAAGTCGAGGAGCAGACAATTTTGAATATACAGGTTCCAAAAGGTACAAACAAACCATATCAGGACAATAAAAATCAATTTTATATTCGAGTAGGTTCCACCAATAGAGTTGCTAGTCAGTTAGAGTTATTGAGGCTGTTTCAAAACTCAGGAGCATTTCATTATGACGCTACCAGTGTTTTGTCCAGCGGTTTCTTAGACTTGGACATCAATAAACTGTATAGATATTTTCAATTGTTTGAATTAAATTTTCAGGAAGAAGAGCATAAAACAAATCTTTTGAAAAATGTAGATATTATGGATGCAGAAGGTCAACTTACCATTGCTGGTATGCTCGTCTTTGCAATACATCCACAAAAATATTTGCACAATGCCAGCATCACTTTTGCAAGATTTGATGGACATGATGTTACTGCCGAATTGCTAGACAAAAAGGTATTTGAAGGTACATTAGACAACCAAATTGACCAATGTTTGACCAACATCAGAGCAAATTTAATGTACGCATCCAAGATTGTAGGAGCAAAAACAGAAGACACTTCAGGTAATTATCCAGATAAAGTATTCAGAGAATTACTTGTGAATGCTTGTGTTCACAGAGATTATTCCATTTCAGGTAGTCGCATCCGAGTTTTTATGTTTCATGATCGCTTAGAGGTAAGAAGCCCAGGTAGATTGCCCAATTCGGTTGACGTAGAAAAGATTAAATATGGCGTATCGTATGCTCGTAACCCAATTCTAGTCAAATTCATGGAAAATCTCAGGTACATTGATAAGATGGGACGAGGTGTTCCAATGGTAGTAAAAGCTGCTCAACAATTGGGAAGAACATTAGTCTTAGAAGAAGTTGGAGAAGAATTTGTTGTAAAATTGGGGTTTTGAAAATCTTGATTGACTAAACCATGGAACCAAAACTAGATAGAACCTTTTCCAAAACACAAAAGCTTGAAGAACAGGGTTTCAATGAAGATTATTGGTTGACCAAAACTCCCAGAGAACGTCTAGCTGCAGCTTATTACCTCACTTGTTGTGCATATGGTTTGGAATATAATGCAGACCACAAATTGGACAGAACTTATTGCTGGGCCGGAAAGCTCGAAAACAGGTAATCTTGGGGTCCCTTGCTTCTTTAAAGTATTTACATCACCGATTTTGCGTTATCAAAAAAACCCGATAGGGGCCAAATGGGGTTTAATTTTAATAGCCACTGATTAAATCCGTGGTTAAGAAGTTAGATCATTCAATATTTTGGAGGGAATTTTGGTTTTTCTCCAAAAAATCATAACAAAATGCGTGTTGAAATTCAAGTAGTTGTGAAAGATAAAAAACAAAAATGAATAAAAAATCCATCCTCATCACTGGTGGAGCAGGCTTCATAGGCAGCCATGTTGTTCGCCGCTTTGTGACCAATTATCCAGACTATCTCATCGTCAATGCTGATGCACTCACTTATGCAGGCAACTTGGAGAATCTCAAGGACGTTACCAATGAAGCCAATTACGTATTCGAACACGTTGACATTTGTGATGAATATGCCATCACGGCCATATTCGAAAAATACAACATCGATGGCGTCATTCACTTGGCAGCAGAGTCGCATGTAGATCGATCAATCAGTGACCCAATGTCTTTTGTAAAGACCAATTTATTGGGAACGACCAATCTCCTGCACATCGCCAAAAAACAATGGGCAGGTAATTTCGAAGGAAAAAAATTCTACCACATTTCTACAGACGAAGTTTTTGGTTCACTGGAAATGGACAAGGGATTTTTTACTGAAGAAACAGCTTACGATCCCCGAAGCCCATACAGCGCATCCAAAGCTGGGTCAGACCACATGGTCAGAGCATTTTATCATACTTACCACCTGCCTTGTGTCATATCCAATTGCAGCAATAATTATGGCCCAAATCACTTTCCTGAAAAATTGATCCCGCTCATGATCAATAATATTTTGCAAAATAAACCATTACCCGTTTATGGCAAAGGAGAAAATGTGCGGGATTGGCTTCACGTAAAAGATCATGCCAGAGCCATTGACCTGATCTTTCACGAGGGAGTGCCTGGCGAAACTTACAACATTGGTGGCCACAACGAATGGAAAAACATCGACCTCGTCTTTTTACTTTGCGACCTCATGGACGAAAAATTATCCAGACCATTAGGCGAAAGCCGCAAACTCATCACTTATGTGACCGATCGTGCAGGACATGATTTAAGATATGCCATTGACGCAAGTAAAATAGAAAAAACATTGGGCTGGACACCCGATTACACATTCGAGCAAGGTCTCTCAGAAACCGTAGACTGGTATCTCAGCAACGAATCTTGGCTCAAAAACGTAACCTCAGGAGCTTACATGCATTATTATAGCGCCCAATATGGCAAATAACATTTTCGACAAACTTTTAATCTATTTTATACCTTTTGGTATAATACTTGATGGTATAATACCAAAAGGTATAAAATGAATAGTCCATTCGAATTTGGTAGCACAGTCAGCGATAAAACCTTTACCAATAGGGTCAAGGAACTTACGAGATTGAAATCAAACCTTACTTCGGGTGTAAATACCATCATCATTTCTCCAAGAAGGTGGGGAAAATCTTCTTTGGTTGAAAAAGTTACCAACGAAATCCGATTGGATCATAAAACTCACAGGATAGTCATCATCGACTTATTCTCTATCAACACAGAAGAGGAATTTTTAGAAATGTATGCTCGAAGTGTGATAAAGGCTTCCTCTGGCAAATTATCAGAATGGCTAGATTTGGCAAAATCAACCTTCAAACGACTCATGCCAAAGCTCATTTTAAATACTGATTTAGGCGATATTTCACTAGAGTTTGATAGGGCAGAAATTATCAGACACAAAGATGAAATATTAAACCTTCCAGAAAGTATAGCATCAGAAAAGGGATTTAAGTTTATCATTTGTATTGATGAATTTCAGAACATTGTCAATTATGATGCGGACTACTCTTTCGAAAAGGCAATGAGGTCTTACTGGCAAAGGCACAAAAATGTTACCTATTGTCTGTACGGAAGTAAGAGACACATGATTTCAGATATATTCAATGACAGTTCACGTGCGTTTTACAAATTTGGTGACATCATTTTACTAGATAAAATTCAAAGAGGTGAATGGGTAAAATTCATTGTTTCAAAATTCAAGGAAACAAATAAAGAAATCAGTGAATTAAATGCAGAACAAATTGCACAATACGCCCAAGATCATTCTTGGTATGTCCAACAATTATCTCATTACGTTTGGTTATTAACCAGCAAAGAGGTGCAGGATAACACAATAAAAGAAGCTTTCGACCAATTAAAATATAGTCAACAGCCACTATTTGAGCAAACCATTGAAAATTTGAGCAACACACAGGTAAACTTGTTAAAGGCTGTTTATCAGAATGAAAAACAACTTACATCTACCGCTGTCATGCAATCATTTCACTTGGGCACACCTAATAATGTGCGGAAAAACATCCATACATTGATTCAAGCAGACATCATTGATAAAGTAGGTGATTCCTATATATTCATGGATCCGGTCTTTCAAAACTTATTTGCTGAAATTGCCTGACCAACCATTCATCCATCCGAGTGCCATCATCGACGAAGGTGCAAAAATTGGCAAAGGTTCTTACATCTGGCATTTCACACACATCATGTCTGGCGCGACACTAGGGAAAGCTTGCAACATTGGCCAGAATGTATTCGTAGGTAATGGAGTCATTTTGGGCAACAACGTCAAGGTGCAAAACAACGTATCTATTTACAGTGGAGTCATTTGTGAAGACGATGTGTTTCTAGGTCCCAGTTGTGTGTTTACCAATGTCATCAATCCACGCAGCGCCATTGTAAGGAAGGGAGCATATTTGAAAACTTTGGTAAAAAAAGGTGCTTCTATTGGTGCGAATGCTACCATCCTTTGTGGCCATGAATTGGGTGCTTATTGCTTGATTGGGGCAGGTTCTGTTGTCACGAAAGATGTGCCGCCTTATGCACTCATGGTTGGTAATCCTGCAAAACAGTTGGGTTGGGTCAGCGAATACGGGCATCGATTGAATTTTGATGAAAGCGGACAGGCAAAATGCCTCGAATCCGGCGATGTTTATGTTTTGAATGATGGTATTGTGAGTAAAAACAATACAAGCATTCACAAAAAGGAATAAAAGGAAACTTTATCCCATGTTTTATGTTACATGTTTTATGTTACATGTTTTATGAAAGAAGTTGTGAATCCATTTGAGTTGTTTTCTTACCAAGGCCCAAAATATTTTTGCGACCGGGAAGATGATGTTGTAAAGCTGAATGAAGCTTTTCAAAATAGAAGAAATACCGTGCTTTCGTCTATGCGTAGATTGGGTAAAACAAATCTCATCATGCATTGGCATCATCAATTGTCAAAAATAAAAAACACAACACCTATTTATATAGATGTGCTTGGAACAAAAAATGACAATGAATTTATTGAGCAATTTGTAGTTGCCGTTGTAAAAGCTACTTCAAACAAAGAAAATTTTGCACAAAAGCTTTTGTCAATTTTTGGCAGATTGAGGCCTCAAATTTCATTAGATCCATATTCTGGCAGTCCTCAAGTTTCGCTAGATATTCATACCAATGCAGACAAGGCAGCGACATTTGACATAGCATTAAACCTTTTGTCAGAAAGTAAAGAGCAATTTCAAATAGCCATCGACGAATTTCAAGTGATTGAGACATACGAAAAACCTTCAACCATTGACGCCATTTTGAGATCACATTTTCCCAAATTAACCAACATACATTTCCTCTTTTGTGGAAGTCAACAACACATGTTGAGCACTATTTTTTCAAATCCAAAAAGGCCTATGTTTTCTTCGACTCAGCACCTGACGCTTGATCACATTCCTTATCCAGCATATTTTGACTTCATCAAAACACACTTTGAGGAACACGATATGGAGATATCAGATCAATCGATACACGAGATATTGACATGGACACAAAGCCATACTTTTTATACTCACTTTTTAGCCAATGAGATTTTCTCCAAACATGTTGAAAAAGTTACTTATGAATTGGTCAAAAACAGCGAAGTGGATTGCATCAAACTTTTTGCCGTCAATTACGAACATCTATTATCCACACTTCCAAGTAACCAAACAACTTTGTTGAAAGCCATCGCAGTAGAAAAAACAAATTTCTCCATCAATGAGAAAGCTTTTTTAAATAAGTACAATCTATCGGCTTCGTCTGCAAGTTTGGCCCTCAAAGGATTATTGGACAAAGACTTCCTCATAGTGAAAATGAATGGCAACATTAAATCTTACTACATTCAAGACGTATTTTTTTCGAAATACTTAGAAATGCAATAAAGACGCTTGAATGGACTTCATGATACGATATTATTTTAAATACCCCAGAGGGGTTAAATATTAATACCCATGGATGAAGTCCATGGTATAAAACAAAAGTGAATAGGTTTTTGGCGGGATTTTTGGCCAAATTTCCAAAAATCATTACAAAAACACAACGAAAATTTTAAGACGTAGTGAAATGCTCCTTGTTAATGGACTTCATCCTTACCTAGAGATTTAAAAAAATAAGTTAGTCACCTTAAAAATTCGCGCTAAAATTTCAGGCCAACCTTAAAAATTCGCGCTAAAATTTCAGATTGCTAGCAAAAGGTGATACTTTTGTTTTATGATCAACAGATTATTAGAACAAGAAATTAAAGACAACATCCTGAATGGAGACAAAGTAATTATTGTCTATGGTCCAAGACAAGTTGGAAAAACAACAATCATTGACCACATCATTCAAACCATAAACATTCCATTCATCAAAGTAAACGCAGACGATTTAATCTATGCCGATGTTTTTGAGTCTAGGAACTATAAAACCATGATGGATTTTATTGGGTCACACCAATTACTTTTTATAGATGAAGCTCAGAATGTCAAGGAAATTGGCTCCAGCATCAAAATCCTGCACGATAGAAATAAAGCACTCAAAATCATCCTTTCGGGTTCTTCATCTTTTGACCTTGCAAACAAAACCCAAGAACCTTTGACAGGCAGAACCAAAACATTCAACCTCTTTCCGCTTTCAATCAAAGAGTTGAGTTTGGCAGCAAGCCCTTTTGAAATAAACCAAAATATTGACCAGATTTTGACCTATGGTTTATATCCGGAAGTTTATTCATATCAGAACATAGACGATAAAAGAAACCACCTTATAGAATTAACAGAAGCCTATTTGTATAAGGATATTTTGAATTTGTCGGGCATTAAAAACAACAAAGCATTAAAAAATTTGCTTCAGCTATTGGCGCTCCAAGTAGGGAAAACGGTGTCTATCAATAAACTGAGCAATGCATTAAACATATCCAGCGAAACGGTCAATAACTACATTGATATTTTAGAAAAGGCATTCATCATTTACAGAGTGCAAGGTTATAGTAAAAACCTGGCCAAAGAAATTTCTAAAATGGATAAAATTTACTTTTATGACTTAGGAGTTCGCAATGCAGTTTTGGGCAATTTTTCTCCCATCAGACTCAGAGCAGATGTGGGTGGTATCTGGGAAAACTTTTTAATCACTGAGCGTAAGAAAAACCTTTCATACAAAAGAGATCATACGACCACTTATTTTTGGAGGACATATACAGGAGCTGAGATAGATTATATTGAAGAAAAGGACGGTTTGCTTCACGGATTTGAAATTAAAATGGGAACAAGGCGAGCCACGGCACCTAAATCTTGGCAAGAAAACTACCCAAACGCTACCTTCAACACCATCAATGAATCACTTTATTTAGATTGGCTTCTCAACTAAAAAGCCAAAGCCAAAAGATAATTTGAAAGAACATTCGCCAAACTTTGCCCTCATCGGCGCCGCAGGATACATTGCTCCGCGACATCTTCAGGCCATAAAAGCAGTAGATGGCAATTTGATAGCAGCAACGGACAAAACCGATTCGGTGGGCATCATCGACAGCTACTTTCCAAACGCCTCCTTTTTCACCGAGTTTGAGCGATTTGACCGCTACCTCGACAAATTGAGACGGGTTAGCCAAGGTATCCATTACCTCAGCATCTGTAGCCCCAACTACCTGCACGACGCCCACATCAGATTTGGCCTTCGCAACAATGCGCACGTCATTTGCGAAAAACCACTCGTGCTCAATCCGTGGAATTTAGACGGTTTGATAGAATTGGAAAATGAGACCGATAAAAAAGTCTTTCCAATTCTCCAACTCCGACTTCACCCTATCATCAAACAACTCAAGGCAGAAGCTGCAAATACACCAGGAAAGAGAAAGGCCATAGACCTTACCTATATTACATCCAGAGGGCTTTGGTACTACGCTTCCTGGAAAGGAGACATCACAAAATCTGGAGGCATTGCGACCAACATTGGCATCCACTTTTTCGACATGTTATTGTGGATATACGGCCCGTTGCAAAAACAAACCGTGCACCTCAACAGCCACGACAGAGCTTCTGGTATTTTGCATCTGGCCAATGCCGATGTACGGTGGTTCCTCAGCATCAATGAAAAAACCTTACCCGAGGCCATCCAAAAGGAAGGCAAAAGGACCTACCGTTCTATTACCATCGATGGACAGGAACTAGAATTTTCAGAGGGCTTTACTGACCTACATGCCGCTAGTTATCAACACATCATGGACGGACAAGGATTCTCGATTTTGGATGCAAAACCTGCCATTGATTTGGTTCATGAGGTGAGAAATAGTGAGGTTGTTGGTTTGGTTGGGGATTATCATCCGTTGGCTAGATTGGGAGGAGAGGCCCACCCGTTTCGGAGGATCAATGAAAGATAGAATGCATCTTGGTGCAAAGCCCATTATTTTTGAAAGAGCAAAAAGAATGAGAACAAATCAGACTTCTTCAGAAAGATTACTATGGGAAGCCATTAATGGCAAGCAACTTCGGGGGCTTAAGTTCCGGAGGCAACATCCAATATTGACTTATATTCTGGATTTTTATTGTCATGAATTAAAGTTGGGAATTGAAATTGACGGAGATTCTCACAATGAAGAGCAGCAAAAACTGTATGACCAAAAAAGAACTGAGTTGCTGAATGCAAAAGGCATTACCATCATTAGATTTGGAAACCAAAAAATACAAAACGATTTGGAGGGAGTTCTAGCGGAAATTTCCGCTTTCACCCCCCCGATCCCCCTCAAGGGGGATCAGGGGGTAAAGGGCGCAATCCATGCCGTCTTGACCCACGGCCAATTCATCAACGGACCCCAAGTCGACCAATTTGCCCGATCGCTCGAGCACTACCTAGGCGCAAAACACGTCATCCCTTGTGCCAATGGTACCGATGCACTGCAAATCGCCATGATGGCCTTGGGCTTAAAGCCCGGAGACGAAGTTATCGTACCAGCATTTACCTACATAGCTCCGGCAGAAGTCATGGCCTTACTTGGCCTGCAAATCGTATGGGCAGATGTGGATGCCAACACCTTCAACATCAAGCCAGAAAGCATCATTGCATCCATCACACCCAAAACCAAAGCGATTGTAGCGGTGCACCTGTTTGGCCAATGCGCCGACATGGATGCAATAATGGACATTGCAGTCAAACATCAGCTTTATGTAATCGAAGACAATGCCCAGTCACTAGGTTCAAAATATACTTTTAAGGATGGAAAAACGGTCAGCGCGGGCTGCATCGGCCACATCGGCACCACCTCTTTTTTCCCCTCCAAAAACCTGGCGTGTTGTGGTGATGGTGGCGCCATCATGACCCAAGACGACGAGCTTGCACAACGCATCAAAATGATTGCCAACCATGGCCAGTCCCAAAAATACCACCACGAAGTCGTGGGCGTCAACTCACGACTGGACACCATTCAGGCAGCTATTTTGGAGGTGAAACTACCTCACTTGGATGAAAACAACCAAAAAAGAGCTCAAATTGCCGCTGTTTACGACGAAGTTTTGAAGGATGTGCCCTATATAGAAATACCCCAACGCACTTCCTCCAGCACCCACGTTTTCCACCAATACACCATCAAGGTGAAAGATGGAAGGCGCGACGAGGTCCAAGCAAAATTGGAAGCTCAAGGTATCCAGACCAGGATTTATTACCCAATGGCATTACACCAACAAAGAGTTTTTGCTCATATGGAGGCAAAATCACTTCCAGTAGCAGAAGCTTTGTGTCGGGAAGTTTTGTCACTACCGATTGGTCCGGAAATGGACGAGATAAAAAGCCTATTTAAAGGTTTTAAATGGTAAAAAGTAACGTAAAACCTTCAAATGTACGTTTTATACTTTTGAAACATGGAAAGTTACTTTATAAGGATATAACCCTTTAAACTCCTCAATAAGACAACTTTATGCGATTATAAGCCCACAAACGTTAACAAGAAGTAAAGGTATAAACCCGAATAAAATCATTTAAGAAGAAATAAATAACAAATTACGCAGCTCATTGTGGTCTCATGAAATAGCTTGACATAAAATGTGTTGATAACTTTCTTTAAATTTATGAATTATGAATAAAGAAGAAAGAAAAAGAAGGAGATTTAGTGAGCCATTGAAACGAGAATTGGTAGGATTGATTGAGGCAGGCCAGCTCACTGTTAAGGATGTAAGCATTAATTATGAAGTTACTTCCTGGAACGTTCGGCTATGGATAAAAAAATATGGTAAGAGTCCACTACCAGAGCGAATAATCATTCAGAGTTCGTCCGAGGTTAATGTGGTAAAAGATCTAAAGAATCAAATCAATGATTTAAAGCTGATTTTGGCAGATAAGACCTTGGAGATCCACATGATAAAATCTACAATTGAGCTTTATAGGCGTCAATATGGAGCTGACTTAGAAAAAAAAAGAGGATTGAGTTGATTCAAATTGCTATAGATACAATGAATGATAGTCTGCTAACAAGACAGGCAATTTATGACTATTGTCAGATAAGTAGACAAGGATTTTTTAGTGCGGTCAAAAGCAGAAATGAATACTTTGAACTTATAGAAAAAATTAAACCAAAAGTATCAACACACAGAGCAACAGTAGATGCTTATGCGGGTTCACGGACACTATTTAATGAGCTTTCAATAAAAAGTGAATTTGGTATTGGTGTAAGTAAATTTGAACAAATCATGTCTAAAGAAATGATGACATTGGTAAGAGTGAAAACAAGAATAATTACTACAAAATCTTGTCAACGAAGTAAGGATTACACCAATTTGATTAATGGGATGACCGTCAGAGAGTTAAATAAGGTTATAGTGGGTGATTTGACATATGTTTACTTAGATAATAGGTTGTATTATGTGTTCAGCTTATTTGATATTTACAGCGGTAAGTTAGTGGGTTGTTACGGAAGTTCAAGGATGAGAGCGGTTGATGCAGCACAGGCTTTTGATCAATATAAAAAGCTAATCAAACACGACACATTTAAAGGAACTATACATCATACAGATGGGGGTTCACAATACTTTTCTAACCTGTACCTTGATTTGGTAATGAGCAACAAAATGCAAATAAGTGTGGCTTCAAGTTGCCTCGAAAACGGATATGCTGAGCAAAGAAACGGCTTATTAAAAAAACATTTTTTACCACTTATAACTGGAAGAGATGAAAAGTTATTTCAGCAAGGCATTGAGCATATTGTAAGTTTATATAACAATAGAAAACAAGAAAGTCTTGGTTGGTTATCACCCCTTGAGTTTGAAGAAAAATGGAAAGGTGTTGATATCGAACTACGACCAGTAAAGCAATTGTATAATTTTTATTAACTTTATTGAGATTTGGGTTTTATTAGGCATATTTAAAGCCGAAATATATCAATTTATTTGAGTCAAAATAAAAAGCCTTCTCTAAAAGAAGAGAAAGCTAGATTCGTGATACATTTCACCTTATCAAGATTATTCCTGTCGAGTTGCTCCCCAGCAGAGCTCGATTCCGCTTGATCTTGATAAACCAAATGTAAAAACAACTATATTATTAACTTTTGAAAGTTATAAACATTATTTGAGCTTTGAGGCGATTCGTGTCAAGCTAGGTTAAGAGGTCACA
>JAKQLF010000085.1 GCA_029567325.1 Bacteroidota bacterium
CCGTACTTCCAGCAAGACCACTCACGTCATAATTTCCAAATTTGGTCGCTAGTACACCCCACCCTTCTCTACCAACTGCATCACCGTCAAATGTCCAATTCAAGAACCGGGAAACATCATAATTTGTGCCTTGTTCTGCATTCATTCGAGCCGCTATTTGGGCAGCAATCGGCATCATGGCTTCATAAAATCGATTTTCCTTTTGATTATACAATACATCTATGGCATTTTTTGCTGCTTTCAGGTATTTGGGATCATGGTATTTTATCCAAGCTGCATACAAAATAAAAGCATAACCACCTGCCACGTCTTCTTGTGTGGGAATGTGATTTTTATACCCCTTCATTTCCTTAAAATCAAAATAAGAATAAGAATAGGAGTCACCCATCACAGAATCAGAGAGGTAAAATTGATTGGCGATGGTTCTCATGATGGTATCGAAATCTTGGGTCTGGGGATAAAAATGCCCAAGGGCATAAAACAAAACATTGTTGTGCACTTCGTACCAAAAATCATTTCCATAACCCCCACCAACGTGTGCACTTTTATTGGTAAAATTCATGATGACGTTCCAACCATTGTCTTTATTGAAATAGTTTTTCGTCATGGACACGTAATTTTCACCATCTTGATTTGACTTATCGATGCCTACCATTGTAGCACCCAACACCGCACCCAAAGCAGCCAAAGCTTCGTGATTTTCACCATTATTGATGTGAGGTCCAAATCGTACATCACCCACTGCTGTATAAAAACCAAAAGTTTTGCTTGGAAAATTACGCCCAGCATTGTCCCACCAAATCATCGGCTTTTGATCTCCATCTGGCTGAAAATCAAAAACATAATCATCAAATGCAAGGGCAGTTTGTTTCCAATCTCTGTACCTGTAAGGACTTGGATTATTTGGCATGTCAGCTATGCTCGGTATATTGACTTGAGTGACCGGATTGGACTTTTCAAAAACTTGAGGAGCCTTGCAATGATTAAGACTCGACATGATTGCTAACAGCAGAATAAGAGAAGTCATTCTTATCACAAACAGTGGTTTCTTTTTGGTTTTAAACTGCATCACACTTTTTATATTTTAGTTAATTTGAATGGTTTCTCCGGCGTCATCTAGGTCTTTGGTTATGCTTCTGGCGTAGAAAACTCCAAATAAATGGATGATGGCGATGAATAGCAAGGCATATCTCAAAGCAAAGTATTCACTCACATATTTGGCTAAAACAATGAATAGACCACAACCGAAAAGTCTGCCTAAATACATGCCAAACTCGTGATTGAAAACATAGGCAAACTCATTTCTTTTTTCTTTTTTGGATAGGAAATCCATCACTCTGAGTGATATGGGGAAATAAGCTATGTCCAACAATGGCCTAGAGAATTGAAGGAAAAGCACAAAACTGATTGCTCCGAGAGCCGAGTACAACAAAGCATTGAACATAGACCCAACAACAAAAGCCAGACAACCAATGAGATAAATCATCACTCGGTGTTCTGGTTTTGAGATCCGCCCAAGGAAGTAGAGTAAAAATGCAGAAATCAGCGCACCAATGGACTGCAATAAACCTAGCGAACCTTCTTTGCCCACCAAAGTCAAAATCAGCATGGTGGGAGCAGTGACAATATATCCTTGCGCTACTCCTTTTAGGGCAGCGAGTTTGAGCATCTTATGCCACAGCTTATCAAATTTAAAGAAGATAAATGGTGTTTTAGGTGGATTCTGAAAGTCTCCTTTGTGTACAAAAAATGCGGCAATCACAGATAGTAAAATCACAAAACCAGTGAGGATATAATAGGCTGTATTGACATGTCCATCGAACCATCCATTTTTATCTGTGGCTGCAATAAATGCACCTGCTAATAAGGGGATGAGGATTCCCGTATTTGTATAAAAAAATGTCTCTATACCGTAATAATAATTTCTATTTTCATTGTGGGTTGTGTTGAGCGCAAGTAAATCGCGATTGGCCCAGAAAAATCCATAAGAGAGTCCCATGATCAAACCGGCAAAAAATATACCTTTTGCATCCAATTCCTGGAGCGACATCATAGCAATCATGGAAACTCCACTCAGCATCATGCCCAAGGAATACAACTTATCGATTTTCACCCGATTGAGTAAAAATCCATTGATCATGAACGTGAGCGGTATACCTGTGTAAACTGCCAATTGGAAAAGAACAATCAGGCTCAGATCAGATGAGTTTCTGAAAATATAAGCGCCAATAAACAATTCTATAATGGGTATAACCATTCCATAGATGAGATTGGTGAGCAGCAGCATTTTCATGCTTTTCCCGTGGGAATTGAAAAATTTTAATTCATTGATCAGCTTGCCTATCATAATGTTTTGAGTATTTCTGTGATGGATAATCGGGCTTCACAAATGACTTCATCCGAAGCTCCGTAATATACATGAATGTTGTCGCCGTTCACTATGTGTCCATTGGTAAAAACTACGTTCCCAAAAAATCCAGTCAATTCATATGGTGCTTTTGGTTCCATGATTGGCAGCGTTGATCGGGCCAAAACTTTGGATGGATCTTCTAGGTCGAGCAAAAAAGCGCCGAGCCCATATCTGTGGTCGTGATCTGCTCCATGATAAATTTCCAACCAACCCTCATTTGTTTTGATGGGTGAGGCACCAGCTCCAACACGCGCAGAATCCCAAGCATGTTCACGAGTCTTCAACAAGCATTGGTGATTGCCCCACTGACTTAGATTATTGGACGACGCCAACCATATAAAATTGCCTCCCAAGCCATGCCCAGAAGGACGATGCAAACAATAATATTTGCCTCCAATTTTTTCTTCAAACAGTGCGCAATCTTTGTTGTGAGGAGGAATGATCATGCCATGTCTTTCAAAATCAACCCAATTTTTGGTCGTCATCATACCTACTCCCACTCCATTTTCAGAAACTTGAGTAAAGGTGAGGTGGTATTGATTTTCAAAAAAACTTACCCTGCAATCTTCAATACCAAAGGTTTCCAATTCTCCGCATCCAAAAATTTTGGTCGGCAAATGGTCGGGTTCATAAAATTGAAATCCGTCATTACTACACATCAGCCTTAAATGCGAAAGGGTTGACAAATAAGTTTTGCCGTCGTATGTCACCATGCGAGCATCTGAAAGATCTAGTTTTGGATCATCAACCGAGTATTCCAAAATTTCAACTTCTCCCTGCGCATTGATGATCGGGAAACTTACTAAACCTGCTTTTTGAATGGGTCTTTCTGCTACTCTGATCAAAAGCCAAATACGGTTCTCAAAGTAAAAAACGCCTGGGTTCAAAACGCATTCAATTACCAAGCTTTCAGAGCTGGGTTTTATGCTATTTTTGGTCAAAATAGGATTATTAGCAAAACGATTTGCAATCAAGATTTTTAGTTTATGTGCAAGGTGAAAAAGTCAGGAGGAGTCTTTCAAAACCCCTCCTGAACCAGTGGATACTGTACTGTTTTTATGAATTTATTTTATAAAATTGGTACTGCCAACCTCTTTGTCGTCAATGACGAAATTGAGGATGTACATACCAGTCTTATAATGCTGTGTATTGATGGTAATCT
This sequence comes from Bacteroidota bacterium, assembly GCA_029567325.1. GTDB lineage: Bacteria > Bacteroidota > Bacteroidia > Chitinophagales > Saprospiraceae > JADKBO01. The sequence goes on from JAKQLF010000085.1 coordinate 3,573, forward strand.
GGTCTTGATTGATTTGATTTCCTCTCAATATTTCTTGTCCTACTTGTCTGCCGAGCAAATCAAATATTCGCACTCTGATGCTTTCTTTAGCTCCAAAATTGTGATTGATGTTTACTTGATCTACCACAGGATTTGGAAATACTTTCACATCATATTTTGACAAATCCTTGGTTTCATTGATTCCAGTCGTGCCGCTTGTGAATAGTTTTTCAATCTCTGCTGCAGTAAGTGCTTTATTGTAAATTTTGATTTCATCCAAAGCGCCGTTGAAATATTGACCACCTTCGATTGGATTACTTGCAAAACACATTGGTCTGTTCGTACTATTTAAGGCAGTTGGCACTGGTTTTTCATTGGCTTTAAATCCATTGACGTAAATCAAATCTTTTTCGCCATCGTGAACCATCACTACATTCCACCAAAAAGTTTTCACCATTTCATTGCCATCTCCACTGTCCATATCCGAGATAAAGTTGGGGAATTGTGCATTGTTACCATTGGTAGTGAATACAATTTTCAAATGTTGTGGTAATGATATTTTGAATCTCTGATCCCAGTGACCGAAGTCAATGACATAAGATTCTGCGTCAGCAAGGTTGGTGCCATCTACTCTGATCCAAAAACTGACTGATGTGAAATCAGACAACATTTGTACAGAGTTAGCCACTAAAACAGAATCTCCATTACCATCAAATTTCAAACACATGCCACCACCTGAGTGGGTTGAAGTTTCAAAAACTGGATTTCCTCCGATGACACCATGGTTGTTGTATGGCGTTGCATCATTGGCATTTCCTTCAAAAGGATAATGAGCAACCAATCCTGGTTCTGCCGTAACCAATGGTGCAGTTGTTGATAGAGTCACTTCTGATAATCCAGAACTGTTTCCTGCCAAATCAAATGCATATACTTCAAAACTGTATAGTGTCAATGATTGTAAATCTGTCACCAATTTTGTAGTGGTTGTTGCGTCTAAACTATCAAGGAAAACACCGTCTAATAAAACAACATATCCTTGTAATTTGCGATCATCCGTAGATGGATCCCAAGAAATGATCACAGATGTTGATCCTGGCTGTCCTCTGAGGTTTCCTGGATCAGTTGGTGGTGTGGTATCAGGTGAAGCTTCGTCACCAGACGTTACTGCAAGTGTTGTAATTGTTGATTCATTACCAGCAGCATCAACTGCAGAAACACCAAAAATAAATTCGGTCAATGGTAATAAGTCTGCAATGCTTATTTCATTAGTAGAAACCGTTGCAATTTGTATGCTATCCTGATAAACATTATAAGCGGTAACTGCTACGTTATCAGTCGCTAAATTCCAACTCAAATCTATCGTTGTATTCTGTACTTGAGCGCTCAGATTCAAAGGAGAAGCTGGAGCCTCAGCGTCTTCATCAGTTGGAGGTAAAGATTGTAATGCAAATAAAGCTGCAACTTCCAAAGCACTCAATGCTTCACTATAAATTTGAACTTCATCTAATGATCCGTTGAAAAAATTATTGTTGTCGATAGGGTCATATCCGATTCCCAAAGGATGAGTAGTGGTTCCCAATGCACCTGCATATGGTTTTTGATTTGCTAATGCGCCATCGATGTAAATGACATCATTGGTACCATCGTGTGTCATTACAATGTGTGACCATTTACCGACGACCAATTCATTTCCTGCACCAGCATCTACATCATTACAGCAAGTTGTAGTATGGGTAGTAAAAACTACTTTTCCATGTGAAGGCAGAGATATTTTCCATCTTTCTTGCCATCCACCATTTGATAATAAATAGACTTCTCCAGACGCTGGCAGAGCATTTGGTTTTGCCCAAAAGCTCACAGAAACATTTGGACTATTGTGTTGTGGTGAATTTTCAGCTTTCAAAAAATCACTTACTCCGTCAAAGATTACTGCTTTATTGGACTTGCCAAATCGATCTTTACCAAATTGAAAACCAGCACCATTTGCATGATTTTTGTAGTCTGTTGCATCTGTTGTAGAACCTGCAAATGTATAATCTGCTATTAAAGCTCCATCTACAACTGGCGCAACTTTTTGAGCATCATAAAGGGCTAAAATTTCCGCTGCAGTAAGTGCTTTGTTATAAATCAAAATATCATCCAGACTTCCGTCAAAATAACCTGCAACATCGATTGGATCAAATCCTATTCCAAAAGGCATTTTAGTTTTATCCAATGCGCCAACTACACTTTTTGAATTGACCAAAACGCCATCCATATAAATTTTGTCTTCTGTACCGTCGTGGACCATTGCTACATGTTTCCATACTCCAGGAACCAAGGCATTGCCATCACCTGAGTCCATATCACTACAGCAAAATCCAGGATGGGTTGTAAAAACAGGTTTGCCATGTGGTGGCAAAGAGATTTTCCATCTTTCTTGCCATCCGCCATTGGATAAAAGAAATACTTCTCCTGAAGCTGGCAAAGTATTGGCATTTACCCAAAATGAAATTGTGGTAAAGTCCGATTGTAGGGCAGGTGAATTGGCTGCGACTGCACCGCCTGACAAAGCGTTTGATGCCCAACCATGACGATTTTTTTGTCCGATAGCTCCAGCATTGAGAACCGCATTGTTTTTAAATTGTGTTGCATCTGTGCCATCTCCGTCCAAAGAATAACTGGCTACTAAATCAGTTTCTGTTCCTGGAAATGCAGATTGATCATCAAATAAATCCTTTACTCCTGTGTTGGTCATGGCATAATTGTATATCTGTACATCATCCATTGAACCATTAAACCAATTTCCTCCATCAATGGCATTGTATCCAATTCCCAATGGATGTGTAGTAGCATTGAGTGTTCCCGCCACTGCTTTGGAAGCTTTTTCTACTCCATCAAAAAATATTTTATCCCATGCTCCATCATGGACCATTACTACATGTGTCCATCGACCTGCTTGCAAAACATTGCCTTCACCAGAGTCCATATCGGATATGCCACCTGAATAATTTGTTGTAAATACAGGCTTCCCGTGAGATGGAAGTGAAATTTTCAACCTTTCTTGCCAGCCTCCATTAGACAATAAAAAAGATTCGCCGTTTTCTGCAAGTGCATTTACATTGACCCACATGCTGACGGTTGTAGCAGGCGTATTCAAATAAGAAGCATTTGCTGCAAGTAATTCTGAACTCGTACCGTTGAATTTCACTGCACTGTTTCCGTAACCAAATCTGTTTGTAGTTGCTGTAAGATCTGTGCCGACAGCATCATTTGCAAAATCAGAATCATCTAGTCCATTGCCATCTAGCGAATAAGACGCAACTAATCCCGGTGTAACTACAGGTGTCTGATTTTGAGCAGTATATAATGCCAAAACTTCTTGAGCAGAAAGTGCTAAATCATAAAGTGCAACTTCGTCTAAATCCCCGTTGAAAAAATTTGCACCATCAATAGGATCATATCCGATACCCAGCGGGTTCGTGGTACTATTGAGTGTTCCCACGACCACTTTAGTATTTGCAACCGTCCCATTTACATAAATTATGTCTTGAGCACCATCGTGGACCATCACAAAGTGCGTCCATGTTCCGGGGACTAGTGCATATGCATCACCAGCATCCATATCTGAAATTCCTCCTGAATGGTTGGTTGTCCAAACAGCCTTGCCATGTGCAGGCAGCGATATTTTGAATCTTTCTTGCCATCCACCATAGGACAATAAGAAAGCTTCTCCTTGTGCAGGTAATGCATCTACCCTTACCCAGAAGGCAACTGAGGCTTTTTCTGTGTTCAAATGTATGGCGGAAGGAGCTGTCAAGCTTGCCTGAATACCATCAAAATGTGCGGCTTGTTTTGGCCACCCAAATCTGTCTTTCACCAGTTGTACTGCATTGGCCGAAGCATCGTTTTGATAAACGCTCAGGTCGCGTGTATTGCCATTTAAGGCATACCTTGCTACCGGTGTTTGTGCATTCAACCCAGCAAATAAACCCAGCATAACGATACAAAAAAGTAATATTTGTTTCATGCGTTTATTATTTGTATTTGTTAAATTTTATGAATTAAAAAACTTGAATTAATGATGTCGTTGGCTTTCTCAAGGCGTAAAAAATAGAGTCCATTGGAAAGTGTTGAAATTTCTATGGCACTTCCCAAATAATAGTTTTGTGCAGATTTTACCCTTTGTCCCAACTGGTTGAAAATGGTCACTTCGTATCCTGAAGTATGACCAATTTGCCCTTTTAATGATTGAATTGTAATTGTAGAATATGCTGGATTTGGGGTAACTGAATATGCTGAGCTGATTTCCAATTCATGAATTGCAGTCAATTCATTTTGGTAAATAGCCTCTATTTCTACAGGAATTTTAGCATGATCAAAGATGGTCACATCATCCAGATAACCTTTGAAATTGTAATTGGCATCATCGGGTAACATTTGCCCCATCAAAAGATTGACGTTGGTTTGTTTGATCAATCCCGATTGGTTCACATAGTTGCTCAATGTCCCGTTGATGTAAACAGCCATCAATTTGCCATCGTAAGTGACCGCGCAATGGTAGTATTTTTCTGCTTCGATTGCTTCATTGGAATCCAGGTCTTTGATTCCTCCAGTTGTATTGATCGTCCATCTCAATTGCGCACTGGGAGTTAACGAAACCTTGTATCTGTTTTGCCAACTTCCATGAGAAACCAGAAAGGATTCCCTATCGACTAGATTACTGGCCTTCATCCAAAAACTGATGGTGCAAGCTCCTTGAAAATTTAATTTTGGATCATTAATTACCCTGATGTGTTGACTTCCACCATTGAAATAATATGCATTTCTGATGTTTTCGAATCGGTCTGGTGCCAAGATTGTGCCCACAGTTGTGCCATTGAGACCATTTCCACTGTTGTCATTAGCGTTTCCTGAAAATGGGTAAGAAGCTATTGTTTTTCCTGTTGTTGCAAGGAAATTCTTTACCAAAATTTGAGTAGATGTACTGCTTGATAGGCCAAGTGAGTCTGTAACTTTTACATTGATTGTATAAATTCCTTCTGATGCAGGTGCCTTCCATTCTACCAAACTATCCAATCCCATGAAGCTTCCGCCGTTAGCAGTCCAGGTAAAGTTGATTTCATCCAGATCTAAGTCAACCGCTTGACACAAAACCTCTATCGTTCCATTGGGCTCAACATATTCTGCAGATTTTACCAATTCGAGGATTTGGGGAGCTTTATTGATTTTTGCAACGATGGACAACTCTATTTCCAAACTGTCTACATTTCCACTTTCATCCGTTACTTTTAGCTTTACTTTTCTAATGCCCTCTTGATCCGCGGCACGAAAAATTACTTCACTGCCGCTACCCTGGATAGAATCTTGATCAGCATTCCATTCAATCATCACCTCATCAGAATCTTCATCAACGTAGGTTCCAAAAATTCTAGTAGTATCTCCTTTTTCTATGATGTACCGATTGGCTGCAACGGCCTTAATACGTGGCTTTTGAGTGTAGGCTACTTTAGTTTGTTGATAATCAACTACAATACTATCTACAAGTAATCTATTTTGATCTATTGAAATCACACCTCCTACTGGAGTCTGCACCAAAATTTTTGTTTCGTAAGGAGCCAATTCAATAGAAATTTGACCACTTAAGTTCTTCCCTTCAAATGTTTCGGACAATGTCTCGTATAAATCAGTGGCTTCGCTGCCAAAATCCACCATCACCGTTTGACTGATAACATAAGGATTGTACAACAAGAATGAAGGATAACTTTCCTCAGCGAAAAAATCGGTAGCGTTGAGATCTAAACGTAGAATTTTGTCAACATTTGTTTTTGAAACTATGCTTCCAAGGTATCCAATAGATGATGAACTGTACAAGGAATAATTGGTTGCTGCCCACTTACCGCCAACTGCATCCCCCATTGCAAAAGGTGATTTACCACCAGACTGCTCTCTAATGGCTTCATGCGCTAAAACGTTATCAGGATCATTTTGCTCTGACCATTCACGGCCGTCTTGTAAGCTTGCAGGTAAAAAATTGGAATAAAATAAACGGGAGGCATTGCTCAAATTGAGCACCCATTTTCCAATTGCGCCTGCAAATCTTTTATCATATCTCAACATTGGGACCAGTGCTGCGGCTTGTTGTACTCCATTGAGTATAAAAGCATAATCATTCCCTTTATCATTGGCTTCACCAACCAAACCAGAAACATCAAGTCCGCCCCATTTTCCAACAATGGTTCCCCACCCTCTCAATGCACCCCGATCAAATGACCAGTTTACAAATTTTTCAATATCGTAGTCGGTGCCCAACTCTGCATTCATTTTTGCGGCGATGTAGGTACCATATGGCAATTGAAGTTCGTAAGAAGGGTTTTGTGTCCATTCATCCAGAAATTCCATTGCCCATTCTGCACTTTGCAGGTATTTTCTGTCTTTGATAGTTTTATAAGCATGATACAAAAGCCAACCATAGGCTCCAGCTGCTTCGGGTTCTGGCACACCAACGCTCAGAGGTTGTAGGGTTTGAAAGTCCCAGGCTCTGTAGTTCATATAGGCTTTTTGCCACGGTATAGCACTTCCTCCCATTAGTTTGACTGCATGCGCAAATTGGTCTGCAATGCTCAAAAATTGGCTTTGTGTTTCTTCCCGATAATTTGGGTATAGATCATACAACTGATAAAAATAGATATTGGGCATGTTGTCGTACCACCAATCATTACTGCCGCTTCCACCAATATTGTTAAAATAAATTTGGAGTCCATTGGCTTTGGCAAAGAAATGTTGTGTCATCGCAACCAAGTCTCTTCCTTTGTGAACTCTGTGGTCAATACCCACTAAAGAAGCGCCTACGATGGCGGGCATTACATTGATTGCCTCGTTTCCATTTGGAGTATTGGTACCAACATATGTATGCAAACTGACCTTTGGAAGGTTGGGAAAGGAGTTGCTGCCAACTCCATAGGTTACTAATGGTAAGTATGGGCCTCGCTTTGTCTCATCAAAAACAAATTCATCGAATTTGACGGCCACATCCTTCCAATCTCTCATGTTATAAGGACTTGGCAGATTTGGCATGGCCTCAATTCGTGGGATGGCAATTTGACTTACTTGTCCTTGAATAAAACTCAGACTAAAAACCAGCAATGCGAATATGATGAGTGACTTTTTCAATATCCTGGATTTTGAAGCAATTGTGGATTGAGATCAATCTCCGTTTGCGGTATTGGAAAAACCTCGTGTTTGCCAACTATAAAATCTTCTAAAACTTCTGCAGCAATGCCCCACCTCACCAAATCAAAAAAACGATGACCTTCATAGCCCAATTCAACAGCTCTTTCATTTCTGATGGCGTTTCTCATGGTTGCCTGATCTGTTGTCGTGATTGCTGGAAGAACGGTTGGGATTGAACTTTGGGCCCTTGCACGTGCTCTTACCATATCAAGTGGTATCGCCGCAGCTGCTGTAGAACCCAATTCATTTAAAGCTTCAGCTTCCCAAAGCAAAACTTCCGCATATCTGATGAATGTATAATTGATGTCGCCGTCACCTTTTTGAGTCACTTCAGCATCAGCTTGTAAGTATTTACGTGGACCATATTTTGTTGATGCAAAGGAATTTTTGAATACCACTCCAAAATATGGGTCGTTGTTCATGGCGACTGTAAATTTGAGTCTGGGATCACCCGTCTCAAAAAGATTTACATATTCTTGTGTTATTTCTCCAAAACCATAACCAATTATTTTCCTGGATGCAAGCCATTGATTGAGAAAATTGCCAAGGTCTGATTCCAAATTATTGTGTTGTATTTCCCAGACAGATTCCGAATTGTTTTGTGTGTTCTTCCTGAAATTATCTTCATAATCTGCAACCAAAGCGTAAACATTCAAACCTTTGATGGCTGTAACCAACCGCACAACTTCTTGATAATTTTTCTGATATAATGCAATCTTAGCTGCTAGCCCCAATGCCGCTCCTTTACTAACCCTTCCTGTTTCGGTAGCGGGATATGTCACTGGTAAAAATGATGCCGCTGTTTCGCAATCAGCAACAATTTTTTCATAAATAGCGGTCTTACTTGTTTTTGGAATTTTAAGTTCGTCCGGCGATAATACACTTGTCATAAAAGGAACATCTCCAAAAACTTGCGTCAATAAAAAGTAATAATAAGCTCTTAAAAAAAGTGCTTCACCTTTGATTCTGTCTTTCTTAGCTGCTTGAATATCAATATTGTCAATGTTATCCAAAACTACATTACACTGGGTGATGCCATTGTATTGTAGTTTCCAAAAAGCATTGAATTCCTCTGTCCTTGGTGTATAATTGAGTGCATCCAATTCTGTCAACCCAGCTCTGGAACCGTCTCCCGCTGTGATGGCTTCGTCGGAAGTTATTGCAGAAAATGCCCAATAAAAGTTGTCATTTTTATTCGAAAACGGTAATGATCGATAAGCGGCATTGATTGCTTGTGTTGCATCTTCTTCTGTTTGGAAATAGGATCCTGCATCAAAAATTGCAATGGGATCTTTGTCCAGGATATCTGTACAAGCCATCACAAATAGAGAAGAGCAAAGCAGGGAAATGTATTTTATTTTTCTGATCACTTTTTTAAAAATTTAAGTTGATGCCAAAGGTGATGGTACGAGGTGCGGGAACGGTACCCCAGTCAATACCTACAGCTAAATCTGATGCAAGTCCTAATCCACGTGTATCATTGGCATTGGCTTGGATTTCTGGATCAAGTCCAGGATATTTGGTGAATGTGAGTAGATTCTGCATCGTCACATACAATCTGAGATTTTCGTTACCATTACTGCCTCGGAGGTGTTGAAAGGTGTAGCCAATGCTCAAATTTTTGAGTCTTGCATACGACCCATCGTATAAAAATCGAGTGGAAGCTCTTCTATTGCCATTCCGGTCATCGGTGCTTACTTTTGGAATATCTGTCTGTGTATTGGTCGGTGTCCATCTGTTGAGGATGTCTGCATATGAGTTGAAGCCCCTCAATTGAGTTTCATATGCAAAATTGCCGTATAAGAAGTAAATGTCATTGCCTGATACCCCTTGCAAGAAACTAGAAACGTCTATATTCTTCCATTGAAAGCCTAGCTGTAGGCCATAAGTAAAGTTTGGAAATGGGCTACCAGTGTGTGTTCGGTCTTTGTCATCGATGATGTTGTCGCCATTGATGTCTTTGAATTTCACATCTCCGGGGCGAGTATCTTTGGTTTGAAAAGGACTTGCTGCGATTTCTTCAGTTGTTTGAAACAATCCATCTTCTACCCACAAATAAAATGAACCCAATGGATAATTCTCTTCAGTACGTGTCAATGGTCCGTCAGATAATCCGAAGCCTCCCAAAATTGGCTCGCTGTTGGCAATAGAAATCACTTTATTTCTCAAGAAGGTGAGGTTTCCACCAATATTGAATTGAATATCTTTGTAAGAGTTTCTGTATGCAAGTGCTAGTTCCAGTCCTTCATTTTGAATGGATGCCGCATTTACATAAGGCGGGCGTTGGTCACCACCAGATTGTGGAATAGGTATTCTTACTAATACATCGGCCGTGGTTTTGCGATACACATCTGTAGAAAAACTCAATCGATCGCCCCAAAGTCCAAGGTCAAAGCCAAAATTGCTTTGTGTCGTCGTTTCCCATTTGATGTTGCTGTTACCAGTTTCTGCGATGGTAGCTCCAGTCACGATTTGATCGCCAAATACATATACTCTTTGGCCGGTCTGAACCAAAGAACTGAATGGATAAATACCAATTTCCTGATTTCCAAGTTTACCCCAACTTGCTCTCCACTTAAATTCTGAAATATAATTGAGGTCTTTGATGAATGACTCGTTGGACATCACCCATGCTGCTGACAGGGAAGGAAATAAACCCCATCTATTTTGTGGCCCAAATCTGGAAGATCCGTCTTGTCTCAAGGATGCGTTGAGGATATACTTGGAGTCGTAACTGTAAGAAAATGACCCGAAAAAAGACAATAAAGCCCATTCGGTAGCAATTCCTGATCCATTCACATCCGCAAGTTGTTCTGCATTACTAGCGTTGATGTATCTAAAAAGTGGATCAAATCTTACAAAGTTTCGTGCGGATGCCCCCAAATAGTCTGTATGATTTTGAATGGCTTCCATGCCAAGTAGACCACCAACATCATGTTTGTCTGCTATCAAGCGATGGTAGTCAAGTGTTGTGTTCCATATTGATGTTCTATTAAAAACCCTACCTTCCGTTAAGGATGTGGGTGAATAAATCGCAGCAGAAAGTCTTTCTTTGGCCAGTTTTTCTTGTTCGAAAATAAAATCTCCTCCCAAAGAGGTGCGCAATTTCAGGTCTTTCAGTGGTTCAAATTCAGCAAATAGGTTTCCAAAGATTCTACTCTTCTTTAAATGCCAATCCGTATTATCTATGAATACCAGTGGATTGGGATTTCCATCTCCAAAAAGGGTAGGATTTCCTAAATCTGAAGTAACATTTACGTCTGAACCGTCTGCGTATTTACCAGAGAATAGTGGTGAAGTAATTAATGCATATCGCACACCACTCAATTCATTGCCTGCGCCAAATCCATCTCCTGTACCGTTGATGATTTTCCTATCTGTAAAGGCAAAAGACAGATTATTTCCTATTTTAAACTTTTTGCTGCCAACTTCGCCATTGACGCGCAATTGATATTTATCAAATTCTTGACCCAAAAAGATTCCGTCCTGTGTGAGGTAATCAGCTGCAATAAATACACTGCTGTTGTCGCCGCCCGTTGTTCCTGAAAAAGCATATTGTTGGATGGGTGCATTGCGGAAAACTTTATTCAACCAATTGACATCCGGAAGGGTGTCTAAAATTGCTGGATCGTAGGTTGCCACTTGGTTTGCAGGATTCCTCAAAACATTTGCATTGATTATGGCCTCGTTTCTGATGGTCAAAAATTCTTCTGCGTTCAGTAATTTTGGCAATGCTCTAGGGCTTTGTACACCATAAAAGGCATTGAAGCTATAGGATGGCTTTCCAGATTTACCCTTTTTTGTAGTAATAACCACTACGCCATTGGCTGCCCGTGCACCATAAATCGCTGCCGATGCACCATCTTTCAGCACTTCGATAGATTCCACATCTTGCAATGAAAACATATTGATGTTACCTGTAGTAGGGACTCCGTCAATGATGTAAAGTGGATTATTATTCCCTAGAGTACCCGCTCCCCTGATTCTCACGGCAATGTCATCACCTGGAGAGCCAGAAACTTGGGTAACCGAGATGCCTGGTGCTTGCCCTTGAAGTGCCTGGTCTAGTCCTACAACTACCAGTTTCTCGATGTCTTTGGATTTCAGAGAACTTATGGCGGTAGTAACACTAGATTTGGACTTTTTTTGATAGCCAATTACTACCACATCTTCCAACATGTTTGAGTTTTCCTCGAGAATGACCACCAAATCGGTTTGTCCGTTTAGATCAATGAGTTTGTCATTATACCCGACATAAGTTATCAGTAACTTGGATTTTGTATTGGCCAAGGAAATAGAAAATTTACCGTTAATATCTGATGATGTGCCATTGCTTGTTCCATCCTCTAGGATTGTAGCTCCAATCAAGGCGTTACTTTCGTCTTGACCATAAATAATTCCAGAAACGGTGATGGATTGGGCTTTACCAAGTACCATAAATACAAGTGTGAACAATATAAAAAGTCCAGATTTATAGTATTCTGATACTTTGACCAAGCTTGATGGACACTTGAAATGAGGCATACGACAGTAGATTTTGAACTAAAATCAAATCTATCTCTGCTTTAGGCGAATAAATGGTACTTTAATGTCAATAATCAATACTTTAAAGTAACTTACACCACTGAGAGTGTTTCCCACCACTTTCTAATATTAAAAATGAACTGTTTGCCTGCTTAACCTATAATTAATTTTGACAAAATGCTGTCTCTCCAATGGATTGCTTGCATTAAATATTTATAAGTAGATAAACATGAAAGTATTTAAAGAGAATACTCCGCTCAAAGAAAACGATGTTTTCGTTATTTTGGATTCCTGCAACAACGGCTTTGACTATCCCATTCACAATCATCCAGAGATAGAAATCAACCTCATTCTTGGCACATCAGGACATCGGGTTGTTGGGGACTCCTCAGAGGCGTTTATCGGTAGCGACTTGGTCATTTTAGGACCCTATTTACATCACAAATGGTATGGTGACGAAGAAGATATTAATCCAAATGTTAATTATCGAGTAATCACCATACAGTTTGACCCCAGTCAATTCAATATGAAGTTTCTTACAAAAGATAGTTTTGGAGGAGTTGTTTCAATGTTTAATGAATCGTTGAAAGGCATTCAATTCTATGGAGAGACTTTTAATAAGGCTGCTCAGCTGATGTTGGAGATGACTGAAACAACTGGCTTTGAGAATGTAATTTTATTCTTGAGGTTACTGGATATTTTATCAAAGTCCAACGAGTCGAGATTTCTTTCGAGTGTGGCTTTTATGAATAATCAGTCTTTGCCAACGGACCATCGCATACAAATTGCGTTCAATCATATTTTTGCTCACTATACTGACCCCAATTTTAAAATGAGTCAAGTTTCTTTGGAGCTTAAACTGAGTGAATCTGCATTTAGTCATTTCTTCTTTAAATATGCTCATAGAAGTTATAGTGATTTTCTGATTGATTTGAGGTTGGGCCATGCTTGTAAATTGTTGATTAGTACAGATAAAACAATTGGGGAGATCAGCTTCTCTTCTGGATTTAATAATCTGGCGAATTTCAATAGGTTATTTAAAAAATACAGAAATGCGACGCCAATTAGCTTTAGAAAGAAATATTTCATGGAGGCTGAGCATTTCAAGTGGGATGAGCAACGTACTCCCTGGCAGTTTGTACCTGATAAGAATAACAATGGAGAGGTCGTAAAGCCCAATGTATATTCTACAAAAATACTCCATGTTTAAATGGTGGTCAGTTTTCAGTTTTCAGCTTTCAGTTTTCAGTTTTCAGTTTTCGTCTTTTTGCCACGAGCCTGAGGTTCGAGCCTTGAGCTTTTTCAAGGGCATTAATCAAATATTTGTGGTAACGCAAAATTTTGCGTCTCTACTAGCTTCTCAACCAGGATTTCATCTTTGGATAAAAAGGAGTCTTGCCATCTAAAGGGTCCTTTTCATAAGTCATTCCTACCCAAACCAACATTGGTAGACCAAAGTATCTGCCCTCGTTGAAATTTTCAACCACATAACCGCCACCTCCCTTATATCCATGATCATGAAATACTAATGACGGATCAATGTTTAAATGCCTGCATACGGCATAGCTCCAACAAATGGTCATCATCTCTTCCGCATCTCGATCTTTGCTTTTTTTAATAAGCTCTTCATCCAACTGATGTCGAATATCTGAAGGCGTCACAGCAATATGACCCGCTTCATGGAGGATATCTCCTGGATATTCCAATTTTTCTATGTCAATGATTAACACACCATCCTTGATCAAAAGCCCGGGTAAAAAGCATGTATCGTTGATCTCTGCAAATTGGGTTTTGATACCAATTTCATACAAAAAATTAATGACAAGATTTATATCCAACTCCATGACTTACTTTTTTGATAAATATCTATTGCTATTTACTACTACTAAAAAAGGCGGCACCCAAGATTGGATGCCGCCTTCTGCATTTTATTTCACTTTAGAACAGTGTCATACACTACTCTATGATAACCATTTTCTTAGTTGCTGTGAAATCACCACTTTCGATTTGGTAGTACACAACTCCTGATGCATTGATATCAGCTTTGTTCAATGTGATTACGTTTTCACCTTTGCTTGCATTGATGTTTCTGTTCATCAATACTTTTCCA
>JAKQLF010000126.1 GCA_029567325.1 Bacteroidota bacterium
AACTACGTAGATCGAGTTCATCGTGAAGAGCAAACTGTTCATGAAATGCTCCATATACTTGGTTATGAATAGCATATATATTAAATATTAAAAACTATGATTAAAGATTTTATAAAAGAGCACTATAAACATTTTAATGCAGCTGCATTGGTAGATGCAGCGGAGGGTTATATTGCACACATGGACGCTGGTGGAAAAATGATGATTACACTAGCTGGTGCCATGAGTACGGCAGAACTTGGTAAATCATTGGCTGAGATGATTCGTCAAGATAAGGTCCAAATTATCTCTTGTACTGGAGCCAATTTGGAAGAAGATATCATGAATTTGGTGGCACATAGTCATTACAAAAGAGTGCCAAATTACAGAGACTTGAGCCCTCAAGATGAGTGGGACTTGTTGGAAAATCATTACAACAGAGTGACTGACACATGTATTCCTGAGGAAGAAGCCTTCAGAAGGTTACAAAAACACTTGTGGGACATTTGGAGTGGCGCTGAAAGCAAAGGTGAACGATATTTCCCGCATGAATTCATGTATCAAATGTTGTTGAGTGGCGTACTTGAGCAATACTATGAAATTGATCCTAAAAACAGTTGGATGTTGGCTGCAGCCGAAAAAAACATTCCAATCATAGTACCAGGTTGGGAAGACAGTACCATGGGCAACATTTTTGCTTCCTATTGCATCAAAAAGCAACTCAAGGCGTCAACCATGAAAAGTGGTATCGAGTACATGATGTGGTTGGCTGACTGGTACATCGCAAATAGTGTAGGAAAAGGCGTTGGATTTTTCCAGATAGGTGGCGGTATCGCGGGGGATTTCCCAATATGTGTTGTGCCGATGCTTTACCAAGATATGGAAATGCATGACATTCCTTTCTGGAGTTATTTCTGTCAGATTTCTGATAGTACGACAAGTTATGGTTCGTATTCTGGAGCGGTACCAAATGAAAAAATCACTTGGGGTAAATTGGATATCCATACTCCTAAGTTCATCGTAGAAAGTGATGCTACCATTGTTGCACCTTTGATTTTTGCTTATATAATGGGTTGGTAATCAACTCTTCCATAAATAAAAAAGCGGCTGAATTCCAAGGAAATCAGCCGCTTTTTTTTTCATAACATGGTCAATTTTACTGGACCATAGTCACTTTTTCGTTATTTAAACAAGCCACCTAAGAGTGATTTTGTTCCCATAGAAAGAATGTCATCCATGTAACTACCGTCACCATCTCTGTCTAGTAAACCACCAAAAACACCCATCAAACCACCGTGAGGTTTTTCTTCTTGAGGTTGACCACTTTTAAATACTAAGTCTAGTAATGTATTATCACTTACGTTATTTGTCTTTTTCATTTTACCCAATAATCCCATAACCACTGGAGCAAGAGTCACCAATAATTTACCAGTTTTTGATTGATCCAAGCCGCTTATTTTAGCAATAGCATCAACCACAGAATTTTGATTACCACCTAAGATGTGGCCCAAAATACCTGCACCATTCAATGCACTTGGTGCTACCTGCGCCTGAGTCATATTACCACCTAAGTAACCCATCAAATCATTGAGCACACTTCCATCGTGATCACGATCCAAAGCACCAAGAAAAGAACTTGCTCCTTCTCCTGAAACTATATTTTTTGACAAACCAGAAAGCATAGCCGAAAATGCTGATTGCACAGCAGTTTCTGTTTGTTCAGGCTCTGCGCCTAGTTGTTTGCTCAGTTGATCTACCAAAACATCACCACCCTCAGCCTTTAACAATTCAAATAACGTATTCATTTTTTCACTTTAATTTATTACGAAAATAATTAGACGCACAATATAAATCTTGGTCACTAGAAATGATAATGATTTGGAAGAAAAATGTGCCGAGCCATGAGCTTGGAGCCTGAGGTTAGGACACATCTTTTTTTCTAAATATGTTGTACCCTATCATTATGCCATCAAATTTATCCAAACCCTCTATTATTGTTTTATTTCCAGGAGGCCTTTTGACGTTATAA
>JAKQLF010000128.1 GCA_029567325.1 Bacteroidota bacterium
TATACCAATCATGATTATGAAACTTACGCCATAGAAAGAGATGCTGCTGTTTCTAATTTGCTAGACCATCATAATATCGCGTTCAAAACCTTCAAAGATCATATCATTTTTGAAAAATCTGAAGTAGTCAAGGATGACGGTAAACCTTATACTGTGTTTACGCCATATAAAAAGAAATGGTTGTCCAAATTACTAGAAAGTGGTCAAGATGTCAAGAATTCTTACTATCTCAAACCATTTCCTACCGAAAAGTATTTTGATCATTTCTGTAAAACTGATCTTGATGTACCTGTCATTAGTCTGCAAGAAATGGGTTTTGAGTTATCCGACATCATTATACCACCACGAACAGTATCTCAATCCATCATTGCTCAGTATGATCAGAAAAGAGATTTCCCAGCCATTCAGGGTACGTCTAGGCTCGGTATACATTTTAGATTTGGTACCATTTCTATCAGGGAAAAGGCATTAAAGGCGGCAACCCTTAATCAGACCTTTTTAAGTGAGTTGATTTGGAGAGATTTTTATGCACAGATTTTGTATCACTTTCCCCATGTGCAAAAAGGATCTTTCCGTCCAGAATACGACCAAATTCAGTGGAGAAATAATGAAACAGAATTTAAAGCATGGTGTGAAGGAAAGACGGGTTACCCAATCGTGGATGCAGGGATGCGAGAGCTCAAAACCACAGGACATATGCACAATCGAGTAAGAATGATTACAGCAAGTTTTTTGACCAAACATTTGCTCATTGACTGGAGATGGGGAGAAGCTTGGTTTGCAGAAAAGCTATTAGATTTTGATCTAGCAAGCAATAATGGTGGTTGGCAATGGGCGGCAGGAAGTGGCACGGATGCAGCGCCTTATTTTAGAATCTTTAGCCCTGATGCACAGACAGATCGGTTTGATAAACAAAAGGTGTACATCAAAAAATGGGTACCTGAATATGGCACGTTTTCTTATATGAAGCCTATTGTAGACCATAAATTGGCACGGGAAAGGTGTTTAGAGACGTATAAAAAGGCATTGGC
>JAKQLF010000130.1 GCA_029567325.1 Bacteroidota bacterium
GTTTTTGGAATAAGATATATTTCCAAACTGGCCATCAAACAGTGTTTTGGAACCTTCATCAGCATATTTGGGATTCGGTTCAGAAACCATATAATTCAACATCTTTTTACCACTGGCCACAAAAGTAGCGATTACCGTTTCTGAAGGGTCAAAATCCTGATGAAACGCTTTGGCTTTAATGATGCACGGCTTATTGATTTTGAGTGGTCTCTGGTAGCGCTTAGACTTTAATGTAGGCTCATTGCCATCTACAGTATATCGAATTGTTGAGCCTTCCATTCGGAAATCCAGCATAAGGTTTTGTGGATGAGCCTTGCTGACCATAGCCATTTGCACATTGGCCTTGGGTGGACTCAGTTGAATTTTTTGTGCGAAACTAACGTTCGATAGTCCACAAAACAGTATCCATATCAACCATCTAAACATAAGGTGTAAATTTATAGGGTAAAACCTGCCCACTATTCCATTGGCACACATATAAATTGCCTTCATCATCTACCAGTACATCATGCGGATGTTTAAACAGTTTGGCAGTCTGATAGCTTTCTTTACATACGTTTCCATCAAATGTTGGCGTAGCACCACCGGGGGCTGAAATCAACTTATTGTCCTGATCTAAGATGATGACAAATCCTGTTTCTGCATTTCCGGTACTACCAGAAGTCAGGACTGCGGCGTATAGGTAGTCACCATGTATCACTGGCCGACACACATTGGCACCAGGCAACGAAATGGTTTCCAAATAAGTGCCATCCAAACTATATCTTTTGAAGCAACAACGGTTTCTATCGGTAACGATCAAGGTCGGTGTCTTTCTTCGGGTATCTATACAAATACCATGTGCATTGTCGAGATGTTTTGGTTCAGGTCCTCGGCCACCAAAGATGTTTTTTAGTTTTCCATCTGCTCCGTAATGTATGATATATTGCGCTCCATAACCGTCGGCTACATAGATGTCGCCATCTTTGGTTACCGCTGTCTCTGTAGGGACAAATGATGCCTTATTCTGATATTTTTCTGACTCCGCCGGGTAGTCCCAGGTTTGTATAATCTTGCCATCCAAAGTAGTTTTAAAAAACTGATGTCGGTCAGTATCTGTCACTAGCAGAAATTCGTCTCCTTTGACACCACCGATCGTAAGTCCGTGTCCGCCAGGAAATTCATTGCCATAAGTGGATAAAATTTTCCCACTTTTGGTCATTTTGATAAAGTTGTTGCGGGTATCATTGGTGAGCAGGATGATTTCTTTATCTGCAGTAAATACCATTTCGTGGCAATCTTTGACACCAGGTAAAGTGGGATTACCGGCCAGCCAATCTTTATCCCAAGTATATTTTTTATTTTGGTGACCAAAGACAGGTTTTGATGTATTCAAAGGTAATGATAACCATGGTAAAGTGGCTAATATGGTGGTGGATTGGGTGAGGAAGGTTCTTCTGTGCATGGTTTTATCACTTATCATAAAAAAATATCTCATCTATAAACAACCAACCTTTTTCTCCTTTGCCGGGATGCCATTCGGGGATTCGGGGTAGATTTTGGGCTTCTATTTTGTAGTATTTGAAGGGTTGACTTTTTAATGAAATGTGGATAACATCCGACCTGACCTGATCTTTGTTGTTTTTCTGGAATGGGGTAATCTTTTGAGTGGACAATAATTGAAACTGCTTTTTATCATTGCTTCCTGATACACTGACTGCTGTAGGCGGGAACACATACTGTGGCACTTGAAGTCCATAACAAAATGATATTTTAGTCAATGCTATGGGCTTTTTGTACTCAAAAATAGCGGAGAAAGGATTTTCTCTGAAGGCTATCCAATTGACATCGGGAAGATTGTTGATAGGCGCTCTTTTGCCATTGATAAAAGTAAGTGCACCTTCACCTTTATATTGGACATTGGGCTGAGTGAGTAAGATACAACTGTCTGGCGTGGCTCCATTTTCAAATAGTGAAAACTTGACTACATCACTCACAAACCAACCGTCTTTTACGGCAACGGCTTTGACATCTTTTGATCCCGAAATGGTAAATGGTTTGGAGTACAATGTGCCGTGAAGAGAATCAGGTTCGGATCCATCCAATGTATATTTGATTTGGGCACCATTGATATAATGTTTTAACACGATCTCTTCTCCTGGCTTGATGATATAACTTTCATTGACCATCAATGGAGCAGACAATTTGATCTTTAAGTCTTCCATTGCTAATCTATTGAAGGTAATCTTTGGATATTTTTGCTGCCATTGCTTGACTTTATTTTCAGGAATTTTGGTGTCCGTAATAAATATCTGTCTTAATGATGGCAATTGACTAAATATTGGCTCGATGGCTTCAGTTATACTTGTATTGGCTAAAGATAATTCTTCTAGTTTGCTTAATTTACTGAGTTTTAGGATGCCCTGATTTGTGACTTTGGTCCCGTTCAGAACTAATTTTTCCAATGAACTAAATTGCGTGAGTATCTCTACATCACGATCTGTGACAGGCATATCAGCCAAGTGAAGGTGTATGAGTTGTTGCTTTACTTGGAGTAATTGTTTCAGATGTTCAGGGACGTATTCGGATGCTAAAAATAATGAAGCTTTCAAGGCAGGACTTCCACCAAACAAGGGTTTGACGGTCATAAAATGAGAATTGAGCGAAGCTAATGTTTTAATGTCAGCACTGCTGAAAGTATATTGTTTTTGTTTTTTGGTTCCAGCGTTAGCATCATACAACTTTCTGATACTTTCATCGGGTTTATACGCAGACGCTTTTTTAGAAAAAGATGCTCCGGAATTGATCCAGGCAATGATAATTTCTTTTTCTTGGGCGGTCAGTTGTGGTTTGCCATCAGGTGGCATGTGTTTTTCGTCTTCCAAAGGCAATAACATACTTTGTACCATTAAACTGCTGTCCGCATTTCCCGGCAGGAGTACACGTCCTGATTCGCCACCCTTCAAAAGTGATAAGGAATCTGTCATGATCAATCCACCCTTGGTTTTCTCTTCATTGTGGCAGGAATAACACTTCTTCTCCAATATTGGGTGTACCATAGCATTAAACAACGTGGTATTGGTATCTGAAATTATTTCTTTAATATCATTTTTGGGAAATAGAAAATCTTTGCCGTGGGTGATTTCGGCTCCTTTGTGCCCTGCTACTATGAGAAGTAAGGCATTGATACCAAGTAAAACTTTAGAAAATGTAGGATACTTCCCATTTATGATAGAAAGTAAATATACTCCAAAAGCAAATCCAAATCCTGTATTTCTATGGAAAGCCAATTCATTGACATTATAAGCATCAGGTTCATGTGATAATAAGGAACCGGAAATAGCCGTAATAAATGCAAAAAAACCTGTCAGTAAAAGCACAAAGTTTAAAAGTTTTTCAAAATCAGGAGCTTGAAAACTTTTTCTCAAGAAAAATAAAACCAGATACATCACAAACATACCTATCGGTAAATGTAGCATTAACGGATGCATTCTTCCTGCTACTTTTAGATATTCAGGTACGCCTACAAACGAGTCAAAAACAAGGATTATGGCAGCCAATATGGCCAAACCAAAATTTGCATTAGAAATAATACCTGTGATTCTTTGCATCATCATGCTATAATATCTTTGACCACATGACCTGCTACATCTGTTAGTC